>JACCYN010000036.1 GCA_013696465.1 Pyrinomonadaceae bacterium | reverse complement strand
AATCCGCCGAAATGCTCGGATGAAGACTGCATCAACTTTTTGATCAAAGCATGGACGAACGACTCGACCGCCTCGCCCCCGTCAAGTAGTTTTCTATTTTCTTCCACCACCGACTCCGGCGTTCGTCCGCCCTCTGAGTTTTTCTTTATCATCTTCGTCCTGAGCGAAGGCGGGCGGATCGAAGTCCGGCGGCAGATCAACTTCGACATCTGTATCCGCCTCCCTTGGCCACAGCAGCGAGGCGACGACGGCGAGCAGCAACACGGAACTGACGACGCCGAGCGAAATGCCAATCGAAATCTTGACATGCACGGCTTCCAGCAACATCTTCGTGCCGATGAACGTCAACACAATCGCCAAGCCGAGTTTGAGGTAATGAAATTTTTCGATCACGCCCGCGAGCAGAAAATAGAGCGAGCGAAGGCCGAGGATGGCGAAGACGTTTGAGGTATAAACGATAAACGGATCGGTAGTGATGCCGAAGATGGCCGGAATCGAATCAACGGCGAAAACGAGATCGGTGACTTCGACGATCACGAGCACAAGAAGCAACAATGTTCCCGTCCGTCGCCCGTTGACAACCGTAAAGAATTTGTCTTCTTCGTAGTGGCGCGTAACCGGAATGTAGCGCGTCACGAAGCGCACAATCGGGTTATCCTCCGGATGGATGTCGGTCTCCTCTTGCCGCATCATCTTGATGCCCGTGTAGACGAGGAACGCGCCGAAGATGTAGATGATCCAGTGGAAGTTGGTGATGAGCGCCGTGCCGAGAAGGATCATCGTGATGCGCATCAGGAGCGCGCCCAAAACGCCCCAGAACAACACGCGATGCTGGTATTTCGCCGGGACTTTGAAGTAAGAGAAGATCAGCAGAAAGACGAACAGGTTATCAACCGAGAGCGACAACTCGATTAAATAACCCGTGATGAATTCCGAGAACTTCAATCCCGCGCGATCCGGCGCGATGTCGAACAGGTGCGGCGCGAAATAGATGAGTCCGGCGAAGATGAGCGCGAGCGTCACCCACACCGCGCTCCACGTCGCCGCTTCGCGGTACTTGACGGCGTGCGCCTTGCGATTCAGTATCCCCAAATCTAAAACCAGCATCAGCAAAACAAAGATGCCGAAGCCAGCCCATGCCCAGACATTACCTACCATGCAAAAGATATAGCATCCTTGAACCCTACGGGCAACCGAGGGCGTAACGAGGCAGTTGTTTTAGCCGGAGGATTTTAAGCGGGGCATCCGGCGCGGTTGCCGTAACATCCGATCCTCAATTACAATTCGTTTTTTCCCATTCTTACAATGTCGCCTTCATTATTTTAGAAAGGTTTAAGCAATGCTCAAATCGTTAAGCCGTCTGGAGCGCACGCAAAAGACGATCATCATTCTCTTCGCCGTGCTGATGGGCGTCAGCCTCATCTTCTTTTACGCGCCGAGTCGCAACGCGGCGAACACGGCTTTGCCGAATAACGCCGAAACATTGGCGCGCGTCGGAAACCAAGATGTGACGGTCGGCGAATTGGGCCGCGTTAAGGATTATTACCAGCAGATGTTCGGCGGGCAGATTAACCTCGCGCAACTCGGCGGCGACCGTCGCCTGCTTGACAATCTGATCCGCGAGCGCGTCTCCGCGCAAGAAGCCGCGCGCCTTAATCTCGCCGCGTCCGACGCGGAAGTTGCCGACGTCATTCGCAAGCAGTTCGCCGACGCTTCCGGCAAAGTTGATCTCAAACGCTACCGCGACGCGGTTACGTCGCAGTACGGCAGCATCGAACAATTTGAGCAAGGAGTGCGCAATCAGGTTGCGGCCGAAAAACTGCGCGCCTTCATCACGGCGGGCGTGCAAATCTCGCCGCAGGAAGTCGAAGACGCATACAAGCGCGACAACACGACGTTTGAACTCGTCTATGTGCCCGTAACGGCCGACAAACTCGCCACGCGCATTCAACCTTCGGACGAGGAACTGCGCCGTTATTACGAAGAACACAAAGGCGATTTCCGCATTCTCGAACCGCAGAAGAAGATTCGCTACATCTACATTGACCAAGCGAAGGCAGGCGCGCGCCTTGAGATTTCCGACGAGGATTTGCGCCGCCAATTCGACGCTCTGCCGCCCGAAAGACAGCAGGGCGCGGCGCGTCTTCAGCAGATCGTGTTGAGAGTTGCACGCCCCGAACTCGACGCCACCGTGCGCCAGAAAGCCGACGAGTTGGTGAGCCAAGCGCGCGGAGGCGCGGGCACAACGACCGAAGAAACATTCGCCGAACTTGCGCGTGGTCGTTCAGAAGACCCGGCGACCGCAAAGAACGGCGGGGCGCTCGCTAATCCCGTGCGCTCCAATCCGAGCAAACCCGACGATCCGCTGCAAAAAGCTCTCGCTTTAGAGGAAGGGCAAATCTCCGATCCCGTGAAGGTCGGCAACGCTTATTACATTTTCCGTCGCGGCGCGTCCGTGCCGCGCACGTTTGAAGACGCGAAGCCGGAACTTCTCGCCTCGGCGCGCAACAATCGCTCCTACGCCATCGCCGCGCAACTCGCCGCCCGCGCCGCCGCGCGCCTCAAAGAAACGCAGAACCCGCAGGCGGTCGCGCAAGAACTCGCCGCCGAAGCCAACATGACCCCGGCCGAAATGGTGAAAGAAACTCCGTTCGTCAAACCCGGCGACACCGTGCCCGACATCGGCAGCTCGCCGCAATTCGAGGGGGCAATCGCTCCACTCAACAATCCGAATGACGTGGGCGACCGCACGGGCGTGCGCGGCGGCTTTGCGATCCCGATGCTCATCGAGAAGCGCGATCCGCGCGTTCCTGAATTCGACGAAGTGCGCGATCAGGTAGCGTCAAGAGTGAAGAACGAGCAGGCGCGCAACCGTCTTGAAGGGGCGGCGCGCGATTTGGCCGCAAACGCGAACAACGCGGGCGAGCTACGCGCTGCAGCCGAACGTCTCGGACTCGCGGCTGAGACAGCCGCCGATTACAAACTCGGCGGCACACTCGGCGAAGCGGGCACGAGTCCTGCGGCCGACGACGCCATTTATCGCTTAAACTCTGGCGACGTTACCAAACAGCCGATAAAGATCAACGACACATGGGTTGTCGTCGGCGCGACGAAACGCGCGGACGCCAATCTCGCGGAGTTTGCGACGAAGCGCACGGAGTTAACCGAGACGGCTCTCTCCGAGCGGCGCAATCAAGTGTACGGCGATTTTCTCCTCGCCGCGCAAGAGCGTATGCAACGCGACGGCGAGATCAAAATTTACGAAGACGTGCTGGCGCGTATCGCTGACGACACACCGCCCGCCGCCGCGCCGCCCACCATTCCGCGCCGCCCGCCCGGCGCCGTCCCGCCCGGCGGTTAACGAACGCTTCGTTTCTCAAATCACATACGCGGAACACGGAAGGGAATAAAATGAAAAAGGCTGCTTGCATGATCGCAAGCAGCCTTTTTTGATTTCACGCGACCGCATTTTTTAACGCGCCGGACTTCGACGCGGCGCGGGAGGCGGCGGAGGCTTCGGCGCGGGCGGCAAAGTCGCGGGATGGTTTGAGCGCGGGCGCATGACCTTCAAGATTCTTGCGAACGGCATTTCCAACCTGAACTGCGCTTCGTTGCCCTGCGCCGTTACGTTCAAGCCTTTGAACAGCAACAACAATTCGCCGAATCCGTCCGCAAGCGGAATCAATCCCGGACGGCTCGCGCCCATTTCGGCGGGCGATTCGTTGATGGCTTTCATGAAATCAAACACTCCCGCGATCTTGTACGCCTGCTCCGAGCTTTCGGTGCGCATCGAGAGAAACAGATCGGCGGCGTTTCCGGGCGCGCTAATTGAGCCGTTAAACTCCTGCACAGAAAGCGCCAACTTACTCCAATCCGAGTTGATGCCTAACAACATCGCCCCCAACGGCGCGACGGCACGATTGTTTCCGGCGTAACCGAGAAAAGCGTCTTTATTGCTCGCCGCCAAAGTCTTCAGACTGTTTTCGGCGCAGCCCGCCGCGCTCCCATTGCAATCAATCGCTTCGCGCACCGTTTGCGGATCGCCGGAGACGAACGCGCTTGCGTCGAGCGGCGCGACCGCGATGTTCTGGTTCGGCGTCGCGCCGACGTACATCGTGCGGTTGTTGTAAACTTGCGTCTTCAACTTGTCTTTCGGCTTAAGCCTTGCGTTCGCGTTCGCCAAAACTTCCGCCGCGTCAAACCGCCCGCGCACGACCGCAACGGCTTTCGAGTTTTTCGGCGCGTCTGCATTAAAACTCATTCCGACAGCTATCGCGTCAATGAGACGCGGATCGAAGCCCGTCTCCTTTTTGATGTTATCGAGTTCCCTGTTCAAACTCGCTAGCGTCGCCGCATCTTCCGCGAACAGGCGCGGCGCGACATCTTCAATAAGACGATTGACGTTGACGTAAAGCACCGCATCGGACGGCGGAAGATGCGCGAGCATGTCGCTCGCGGCGTTCGCAGTCGCGGCCGCCGTCCCGCCCCCGTTAGAGAGTAAAGCGAGCATCGCAACGACGACGGCGAGCACGCGCACCCGATTTCTTTTGTGCATATGATTACCTTTCGTAAAGCTTATACGCGGAAGGAAATTTCTAATCGTCCCGCTCCGCACAACTTAAATTTACTCCCCTTCAATCCGTTCATCCAACAATTTCAAAATCACGAGCGACTGAAATAATCTTGAAGGCGATCAGCTAAGTTTTCTTTTTGACGGTAAAAACGGAAAAGCCCTTGACGAATGCACGCCAAGAGCTTTTCGGGTAATGAAACTGTTTTCGTCGAAGTTAAAACACACGCAGCAAAGTGGAAACGTCCGTCTGCGCGACTTCTATTCTCGCCTGCACGTCGTTACCTTGCGTCGTGATTCTCAAACTGTCGCTCACTTTACGCGCCAGTTCAGCACGTTCGCCGGAAAGTTGGGCGATGAGAAGTGGGGCGAATTGTTTCACGGCCGCGAGGTTGTCGTTTAAGCTTTTGGCTTGCTGGGCGTTTGAGGTGCGAGCGATAACCGTCATGTCGTAGCCGCTCGTCGTCGTTCCGATTGAGCCGTAAGACTGACGAATCGAAGCGATGCTGCGCGTGATCTCGGCGTTGCCGAAGTCGAGATCGCGCGTCGCGCTGGCGGGCACGTTGCTGCCGAAGCCGAGCACCGCATTCGGGTTGCGGGTCGCCAAAGCGATCAACTCGGCGTTTCGCGCTGCCGCGCCGCCGCCCGCGTCAATCGTCCGACGCACGCTCTCACGCTCCCCGACCGCGAGCATATTTGAACTCAAACTCACGACCGCCACATCAGTCAAACGCGCGTTGAAAAGGCCGAGCAGTCGCACGTTTTCATTCAAGCTGAAGGTGTGGATCGTTTTGCCTTTGTATTGCTCCGTCCTGTACTTGCCCTTCGCCGCTAACCGCCCGGCCGCTACCATTGAGTCCGCGTTGAAGTTGCCCATCAGCACGGCGACCGGCTCCATCTTCGTAACGCGCGCCGACGGGTTCGTAAATCGCACGCCGACGGCCGCGCGCTCAAACGAACGCAAGTCAAGTCCGGTGCGCTGGCGAAAACGATCAATCTCCGCGTTGATCTCGGCCATCTTCGGCGATCCGGCGAGCGACCGCGGCAGCACGTCGCGCATAATTCGCTGCACGTCAACGAACATTACGCCGTCGGACGCCGGTAAGACGTTGAGCGGATCGCTTGCATTTATTGTTGCGGTCGTGCGTTGCTGACCGTTGCCCGTCACGACGGAGGCGAGCGTTAAGACGAAAGCGAATAATAGCAAGTGTAGTTTTCTGTTCATAAAATTGGATTTAACTCCTCAAAGCTTTAGCGTTTATCGCCGGGAGAAAGTTTGCGCGCCCTTAAAAAGTCACCGCGCAAATTCACCGTGTCGGATGCGTCCCGCGCCGCGCAGGGTTGGCTTGCGCTCGTCAGGCATTCTTTGAATTTCAAGCTCAACCTCCGAAGAACGACGGAATGTGTGATTTATAATTTCAAATTTGAAGATCATTTCCCTGACGCGCTTACACTCTTTCGAGCAACATGGCGATCCCCATGCCGCCGCTGATGCAAAGCGTGGCGAGACCGCGCCGCGCTTTGCGTCGTTCCATTTCATGCAGGAGCGTCGTTGTGATGCGCACGCCCGTGCAGCCGATGGGGTGTCCGAGCGCGATTGCGCCGCCATTCACGTTCAAGCGTTCCGCGTCGAACTTCAACTCGCGGTCGCAGGCGATCACCTGCGCGGCAAACGCCTCGTTGAGTTCGACGAGACCAATATCATCCAAAGAAAGCTTCTGTCTTTCGAGCAGACGCCTCACAGCCGGAACAGGGCCGATGCCCATGATCTCAGGGCGCACGCCCGCCACTTCGTAATCAACGAGCCGTGCTTGCGGCGTCGCGCCGGATTCTTTTAACCACTCTTCGCTCATCACGACGACGGCCGCTGCCCCGTCCGTGATGCCGGAAGAATTTCCCGCCGTCACCGTGCCATCTTTCGAGAACGCGGGCGGAAGCTTGCGAAGCGTTTCGAGCGTCGTGTCCGAGCGCGGGTGTTCGTCGCGCGCGAACATTACAGCTTCGCCGCGCCTGCCCTTTGTTTCAATAGAGACAATCTCACGATCAAAACGGCCGCTGTCAATCGCCGTCGCCGCGCGTTGCTGCGAGCGGTGAGCGTATTCGTCTTGTTCGTCGCGCGAGATTTCGTATTGGCGCGCGAGATTTTCGGCCGTTTCGCCCATCACGAGACCCGAAAGCGGATCGTTAAAGCCGTCGCGGTACATGCCGTCAACGAGTTCGGTGTTGCCGAGACGCGCGCCGAAGCGTGCGCCTTCCGCGTAGTACGGCACGCGCGACATATTCTCCACGCCGCCCGCCAACGTCGCGTGTGCGCGCCCCAGCATAATTTCTTGCGCGGCGAGGATGATCGCTTGAAGTCCAGAACCGCACGCTTGATTGACCGTAAACGCGGGCACAGTTTCGGGCGTTCCGGCGCGGTAGGCGATCTGGCGCGCGACGTTCGGCCCCGTGCCCGCCTGTCGTGCCGAACCCCAGATCACGCTTCCGATTTTATCGGCGGATAACCCCGCGCGCCGCAAACTTTCGCCCGCGACAGCCGCGCCCAACTCGGCGGCCGTCAAATCCTTCAACGCGCCGCCGAAGCGACCGATGGGCGTGCGCACCGCGCCCGTAAGATAAACATTTTTCATTGCTAACTGTTCCTTCAATCGGTGATAGTTCCTAAGGTCAAAGGTTGATCGTAAGATTTATTTCGATGCCAAAGCGGAATTAAAGGTTTTCGTTTTGCGCAACGAATGTTATCACACGAGACGCTGGAGCGCGGACACGCTTACTGACACCGCAGAATTCTTTGATCAAACACCGAACGGAAATTGACGCTGCAAAAGACGCGCGCCGCATTAGCCAATTACTTGATGCGCACGACGAATGGCTGTGCGCGGAAGGCGAAGCGAGGAGATCGTTCGCCTTGCGGCGCGGCGAATGTGAAGCACAGGCAGAAGGAAATCGTCTGCTGTTCTCCTACTGGGGCGAGCAGGGAGCGCGCGTCTGGCGCATTCTGGGTTGGGAGCGCGAGGATGACGACAAACTTGTATTCAAGCTCGCGCGCCGCATGAACGCCGAACTCACAACGCTCCGACTCGTTCCGCGCGCTTCACCTCTCGCGCAAGGGCAGATCGTTCAAACGGCGCGGCGCGCCTTCTGCGACTCGCTCGCCGCGCTCGCCTGTCAAACGCTCGGCGCGGATAAGAACTTACAAATCGAGCGCGTGGCTTTGAGTCGCGGACGGAGGCGCGGTGAGCCGGGACGCTACGCGCGCATCCAACTTCGTCACAAAAACGATTCGATTCTCTTAACCGCGCCCGTCGTCGAGTTGCATCGCGCGGAGGCGGACGCTTTTCTTTCTTCGTCGCTACTCTGGTTTTTCCGTGGGATCAAACCGCGCCCTTCCACTAAACTTTATCTCGCGGCGGCGCGCGAGATGGCCGAAGCAATTAACGAACGTTGCGCGTTACTGCGCGACGATCTGCGAAACGCGATCGGCGTCCTTGAGCTTGACGACGCTTGTTCGTCATTAACAGTGCTGCCCGGCATTCGATTGCCGGAACTGCTCCGCGCTGCGCCGAAACTGCTGCGCCCGCCGTCCGCTCAATGGGGCGAGTGGGCGAATCAAATGATCGGACTTGCGCCGGAAGCGATTGACGTTGTGCGCGCGCGGCGCGGCGAAACGCTGCGCTTTCACGGGTTGGCTTTCGCGCGCGTCAGGCATGTGATGGAGAAAGAATTTGTGTGGTTCGGCATTCGCGGCATCACCGCTAATCGCCTGCTCGACGAAAACAACTTTTCAGATTTACTCAAACTGATTGACGAACTCAAAGAACGCCGCCGCGCTGATGCGAATGACCACGCGCACGCGCTCTACCGCGCTGCACCCGAAGCGTGGCTCGAATCCCTTTTGCGCCGTTCTATCACTGTGCTTGATCCCGGACTCGTTCTCTCGCCGCTCCACGCGCAGTTTCGCCTCGCGCCCGCCGAACAAGGCAAGGGCGAACGAGCGACAACGACCACTGCGCGCCCCGTCGATCTGCTTGCGCTCCGGCGCGACGGCCGACTCGTGCTTGTCGAATTGAAAGTTTCAGAGGATGCTTCGCTTCCCGTGCAAGCGGCCGATTACTGGCGGCGAGTCGAAGCGCAAAGGCAGAGCGGCAATCTCGGACGCATCAGATTGTTTGACGAAAAGATCATCCTAGACGAGCCGCCACTCGTCTACGCTGTCGCCCCGACGCTTCGCTTCCACCGCCAATTCGCCACTCTCGCCCGCAGCATCTCACCCCAAATTGAACTCTACCGCTTCGACATCAACGAAGATTGGCGCAAGGGCGTGCGCGTAATGCGGCGCATTCGAGTTGATTGATATTCAGTAATTTGCTTCTGAAGAAGCCGAACCTCATCAACATAACAAAGGGCACGACGCATATTGCTCACCGGACATGTTCAGACTCTATCTAACGAAGCGCCCGACGAGCGAATGCCCTCGCTTTCATTCGCCCGTCACGGAGTCGCGGCTTGGCCGTTGGTCATTGCGCAACAGGCGCCATTAAAGATTGCAGCGAAGGACGCGGCAGCACGGCATACTCCGGCACGAGTTGTCCGGCGCGAACATACGCGATGCGCGCCGCTTCTTCATCGCCGAGCGCGCGTCGCACGTCGCCCAACATCAACCACCCGTCTCCGTCCGTCGGTTTCTCCCTTGTGTAAGTTTCCAACTGCGCTGACGCTTCCCTCAATTTGCCGTCAAGAATCAGCAAGCCGATGTGGACGGGCGCATAAGCGGTGTTGAGCCGCGCGGCTTCTTGCCAATTTTTGCGCGCTTGGGCGAAGTCGCCTTTCGCGTAATAGATCAAGCCGAGATTGGAGCGTGATGACACGGCAATGGGCGAATCGGGCGTGAGTTGAATGATGCGCGCGTACTGTTTCGCCGCTTCATCTAATTGTCCGAGCCTGAGCAGCGCGCTGCCGAATGCAGCGAGTATGGAAGGCTGGTAAGTTTGCTCTTGCGGATTTATCAAACTTAAAGCCTGACGATAAAACGGCAGCGCATCGGCATAACGCTTTTGCGCCCGAAGCACCTCGCCGACTTGGTACGGCAACAGTGGGTTGCGCGAGTCAAGCTCGAAGGAGCGCCGGTAAGCTCTTTCGGCTTCCGGCAAATTTTCGCGACCGTACATGATCAAGCCGAGCGCCGTGTAGTTGGCAGCATCGTTTCGGTTACGTTCGATAGCGCGGCGCGCCGTTTGTTCGGCTTCATCGAGGCGTCCGAGCAGCGTGTAGGCGATGGCTAAACCGGCGGGCACGTTTCGATCTGCCGGGTTCAACTGAAGCGCGCGGCTGTAGTTTGTGACGGCGTCAGCATAGCGGTCTTGCAAAAGAAAGACGTTGCCGAGTCCGACCGACGGGCGTGAGTCGCGCGGGGCGAGCCGCAACGCAAGACGGTAACCGCGTTCGGCATCGGAGTAGCGCGGCGGGTTGGCATCGCGCGCCGCGTTGCCGATGGCTAAAGCCTCCTCCATCGCTTCGTCAATGCGCGGTGGCTGAGGCTGACCGGGCACTGGTCGCGGCGGCTTGCGGCGCACCGGCGGATTCTGAATTGCGACTCCCCTGTTCGCGGGTAAGTCTTGTGCCGTCAGACGATCACTGCTTACCAGTATGGACGCGAACGCCAACAGCGCCACGCACAGGTAACGAGAAACTTTCATATCATCACATCCTTGGATAGTGCCGCACATATAGGTCAGCGATAAGTGACCGCGATTGGCTGGTTTCTTTCATCCACCAGTGGCAGATTTAGAAGCGAAGCTAAGACCAGTGCTTGGTGTTGCGCCTCAAGCTGTGTGTCGTGGACAAGAAAGCGAAGTGGTGAGGAAGCGATAGCTGCGGCTTGCGCCTCGTCCCACCGTTTGGGTAAAACAACTCCACGGCGTTGCGCCTCCTCCAATCCGACACTTCTTCCGTTCGCCAAGTATAAAGTAAATGACTCTCTGCCGGTATCGCTCCAGTTAAGCTCGACCGTCCACGTGCCGCCAGCTTTGCCCGGAATATGCTTTAAGGAAAGATGATCGAAGTCTTCCCAGCCGCCAGCCAACTGTTGACGAAAGGGAAACCAATTGCGATAACCTTGATAGGTGAGCTTTGTCCTGTCAATGCTCAAGAAGAAGGGACTACTCACACGATAGCCTATGCCGCAGCCGACTAATCCCATGACCAGAAACGCCAAAGTCGTCTGATTAAAGTCATGGCTCGACAGTTGAGATATACCGAAGTAAACGAAAGATAAACCCGCAGCGCCGAACAAAACGCCCGGTATCAGCGAAAGTCCCGGACTTCGGCTGATGATAGCCTGCTCATCGCAACGTCTTAAGTACATAGCAGCAGGTTAGCCTTCTGTATTTTTATCTCAACGAGCTGATTATCAAACCCGGCGCTTTTTGTGTGGTTGGCACGCGAATCAGGACTTCTTCTTACACGCATTCAGACACACAGTTGACTCGCGGTCTGCCCCAATTCTAAAGACATAGTGATGCACGCTCTTGAGTCCGACCCAGACCATCAACGACTTGAAAATGCCCGCTCGTCCTTTCACTTTGAAGTCGGTCGTTCTCGTGATTTTCGTGTTGCGCTCACCCTCCCCGGCGAGATCAAATCTCTCCTTGATTCGAGATCAAATCTCTCCTTGATTGAGGTGACGTGTCTGCCGAAATACATATCCGTGTCGATCATCTCAAACATGAGAGTTTTATCCTCCTCCCAAAGCGTGATGCGCTGATTGATCGTTCCCAGATTCGAGATGCACTGCCTTTGCTGTCCCGCTCCGCCAACTCCTGATGGCAGCCGACACTCGACGGGTTTCGGGATACGGAATCTGAACGGGAGCGGAATGCGCGCGTCCATCTGCGAATTGCACAGCAGCGTCCAGATTTCTCGCGGCGGCTTGACGATGATGGCTGTCGTGCGGACGAGCATAACGCTAAAATTTGTATGTTGCCTGCTGTGTGCTGAAGCGGCAAGCTTCGGCGACAAAGGATGAAGGATGTCGGAGTCGCCCTTACTGCGGAGGCTTTGCCGAAGGTGGCTGCGATAACTCTATGGTCTGGTTTGGAAGTGTGAAGTTATACAGTGTCCCTTGACAGTTAGCCCCTTCAAAATCCTTTGTTGAGATATTGACGCCTCCGTCCTTTTGCCACCACCTATTGAGCATGGCAACGAGTTTTTCTGTTTGGAATGAACAAACTCCGTCTCGACCCACCGTCTGTTGGAATGCTTGTCTCTCTTCCAACATTATTTGCTCTACTTCTTGCCGCGTTTTGCTTTCCTCTTTCATCACGTAGCGGATGTAATCCTCGCTATACTCAATGTCGTTTTTTTCAAGCTTGGAGTAGAAAGTGCATTTGCCGTTTTGTCGGCCCCTGATTTCATAGCGAGTCACTTGAGTGTGAGTCGGGTGAGGAACGTTGGGGTTCCAAGTCAACAAAGGTTTAGTCATCGTGAGAGTTGCCTTTTGGCAGGTGTTAGCGGCGCGGATAAAACAGTCTGAGTCGTTATTATCACACTTAACGATCCTCACCGACGGATTGCGCTGCCGCTTAGATTTCTTTTGGGCAATCACAGATGGAGAAACCAAAGCCAACAACATTATGAACCCGACAAACAACGAAATAGCATTCTTCAAATTTTTCATAACGTTCTCCTTGTCATGGATTAACTACGTCAGACCTTTTCCGTCGGCTTGGTGATGCCGGGTGTTGTGCTGGCAATCACAAAAACTAATTCCTGCTTTTCTCTGTCCGACGACGAGCGATGAGCGTTGCTACTGAATTGGGCATAAGTAATCTCACCTTTTAAAGGGAGGCAGGTATTGATAACCCGCGTAAATTTCTTCGTGTAAGACACGCCGTGTTGTTTTCAAGGTATGTGGACGACATGAAAGACGCTTCTCACCCGTTCCTTCGGAAGGCGTTGCGGCACGTCCCCAGCGTTGTTATGAAATGTGGTTGCGTGGTCGGGGCGAAGTCGTTAAGCGCTCCGGGTAATGGCGAGGAGCCGCAAGCATGTTCCGCGAGCGGTTATTTGACAACTTGCGGCGCGCCATACTTCATCGCTGCCGGATCGGGGCTGCAGCTTTGATCCGCGAAAACTTGTATGGCAACCACTGCCTGCGCTTCGGCGTGCAAAGCCTGAAAGTCTTCCGGCTGCCCTTCCGGTTCGTGTCGTAATGTTACGTCGTAAGTATGCACCGCGCCGTCAGCCTCACGACTCTCCAACGTCAGACGACGATATCCGCTATCATAAACAAAACGGCCATATTGTAATCGCCACGTGGACGGATTCACCGCCACCACGACGCTCTTTATCCGGCGCAAGTTTTCCGCCGATAGTTTCGCGCGACACGGAAAAGTTTCCTCCCTCCACGACTTATCCTCGGCGATGTCGCCTCCTGATGTCATCACCCAACTGTTGCTTTTCGTTCCGGCGCGTCCATACCTGATGTCAAGTCGCACGAGCCATGCTCCCTTGACTGCCGGAAGAGACGGCGCCGCCGCAACCTCTTCAGTCGCTGTTTGCGGCGCAGTTGCAGATGGCGACACTAAAACGCGCAGTTCGCCGGGGACGGTTTTCACCGCAGCCTCTGTGAAGTGAGCCGCTCGGTAACCGACGGTTGTGAGAGTTACAGAGTATTGAATGATATGAGACGGAATGTTTAAAACTCCTTCAGCGTCCGACGCGCCCTTCCAACTTTGGCTGTTGTTCAGACACGGCGCTCTTTTGCATATGACCCCGTTGTTGCTATGGACTTCCACGGAAGCGTTGGCGATGATTCGTATGATCGAAGCGTCTACCAGTCTGATGCGGGCGACGTTCTCAACCTGATGCGCGCCTTGCGCGCACAACGTTCCGCAAATGCACAAGGTGAGCAGCAACGGTAAGGCACGCTTTAACAACTGCGGTTTCATGTTTTTGATTCTCCTTGCGAGAATTCCGCCTCGAACTGAAATTCATAAGATTTGTAGTGATAACCACTGCTTACAGAATCCGTCCGTCTGATCGGGTTTGTCGCACGCACTGTGTGCAGACACGCCATCTGAAATCTTCAAGAAACCGCTCAGTTAATTCTCAAGGATTTCTCATTGCTGTGAAACTGAAGCGGAAATGGACGCCCGACAGCGCGCTCCAGCCTACATCACCAACCGCAACGGTGTATCTAACATGACGTATCTAATATCTGGAGTCAACCGCTTGACGACGACGCGCCGCAGCGACAATTAACCGATTTCAAATCGGAACGCATCTTCTGGTTTGATTGGTCGCGCGACGGTCAACGCCGCGCGCTTGCGCGCGGCGACGTGATGCAACGACGTAGTTCTCATCAGCAATTTCAGGTGACGACGGCCCGCCGAAAATTGCTCTTTCCCGGATGCTTGCTTATGCCGCGCGTGTTTGCGCAGTTACCCGCGCGAAAGCGTGTGCGCGGGTCGGACGGTGCGCGGAGTCGAACTGCTGCCGTTACCCGCGCTGTTTTTATCGTCGGATTCGGCGTTAGTGACGTGCGCCGCTTGGCTGCTACTGCGCTCCATCTCCTCTTTCGCTTGCTCGGCCGTTGAGCGAATGCCTGCGACGCGCAGTTGAAGTTCGTCCGGGTTCGACGCGCCGCGCAACGCTTCATCGAGCGTGATCCGACCGGATTGGTAAAGGTTGAAGAGAGATTGATCAAAGGTTTGCATTCCGTACTGCGACGTTCCGGCGGCGATGGCGTCGCGGATCAAACTCGTCTTCTCTTCGTTCATAATGTAGTCACGGACGAGTCCGGTTGAGACCAACACCTCGGCGGCGGGCACGCGCCCCGTGCCGCGCACCGCGCGCACAAGGCGCATCGAGACGACCGCCTTCAAGATTCCCGCGAGTTGGATGCGCACGCTCTTTTGTTGGTGCGGGGCGAAACTTGAGACGATGCGTGTGATCGTCTCCGTCGCGTCCAGAGTGTGAAGCGTCGAGAGCACGAGGTGTCCGGTTTCGGCGGCGGTGAGGGCGGTTTCAATCGTTTCGTGATCGCGCATTTCGCCGACGAGGATCACGTCCGGGTCTTGGCGGAGCGCGCCGCGCAGGGCTTCGGCGAACGAGCGCGTGTCAACGTCTACCTCGCGTTGCGTGACGAACGATCTCTTGTCGCGGTGCAAGAATTCAATCGGGTCTTCGATGGTGATGATGTGACCGCCGCGCGTCGCGTTGATGAGGTCGATCATGGCGGCGAGCGTCGTAGATTTGCCTGAGCCGGTCGTGCCGGTGACGAGGATCAAGCCGCGTTGCTCATTAGCAATCTCTTCGAGAACGGGCGGGAGTTCGAGTTCGGGGAGCGTGCGCACTTTATCGGGGATGACGCGCAACACCATGCCCACCGTGCCGCGCTGCTGAAAGATGTTGGCGCGGAAACGCCCCAGACCCGAAACGCCGTACGCGATGTCAACTTCGGAGATTTCCTTGAAGCGCTGCTTCTGGCGGTTCGACATCATCGAGAAAGCCATGTCGAGCGTGTCTTCTTGCGTGAGGCGCGGCGTGTCAACGATGGGGCGCAGTTCGCCGCCGAGTCTCATGAAGGGTTGCGTACCGGCTTTAATGTGCAAGTCGGACGCGCCGTATCCGGCGGCGGCGCGCAGCAGATCATCAATTCTTATAGACATAATAAGGTTGGGGGCGAAAGAGTTTCGTCGGAACCGGGAGAAAAACGGGCGAGCAGAAGTTAAGCCGCTTAAAATTTTTAGGCTTTGGAATTATTGACGCCGTGAGAGGTAGGCGCAGGGTAAAGCGAAGTTGCGGATTGCGTCACCAGCAGGCAGGCTCGCTTGACCACTTGGGTATTCTAGCTCGGCGGAAGGATAGCGGTCAACGACAATGTTTCGGGAGCATTACGGTTACTGCTCAACCTTTCGATGTATTCATCTTTCGGCATCTCAAACTTCAGCTTGTAACGCAAACGACGATAGCCCAATCAATCTGCGACGAGTGCGTTCAGTTGAGGCTGATGAGTTGGCTCATCGTGAATCATGCCCTGTGCGCGATTGACGGGGCGGTAAAGAATGTCGCGTTGCTGCGGGCGGAATCCGGCGTCTGTGATCTGGCGGCGTAACTCCGCTTCGTCCGCCGTGTTGTGCGCGCCCGCCGCCGAGACGACGTTCTCTTCGATCATCACCGAACCCATGTCGTTCGCGCCGAAGCGGAGCGCGACTTGTCCGAGCTTCAAACCTTGCGTGAGCCAAGAGGATTGAAAGTTAACGAAGTTGTCGAGAAAGAGACGAGCGATTGAAAGCGTCTTCAGATAATCAATCCCGGTCGGTTCCGTTTTGATGCGGCGACCCAAGGCGGTATTTTCGCGCTGGAACGTCCAGTTGATGAAGGCGGTGAAACCATTCGTTTCGTCTTGCAGGTCGCGCAGGCGCGCGAGGTGGCGGACGCGGTGTTCAACTTGGTCGCCGATGCCCTGCATTAAAGTTGCGGTTGAACGCAAACCGACACGGTGCGCGGCGCGCATCACACCGAGCCACTCGTCGGTCGTGCATTTCGTCGAAACTCTCTTTCTCACTTCGTCGTCTAAAATCTCGCCGCCGCCGCCGGGCAAGCTGTTTAAGCCAGCAGCTTTCAAGCGCGCAAGGATCGTTTCGTAATCGAGTTTCGAGATCAAACTGATGTTGTGAATCTCCGGCGGCGAGAAGCAGTGCAGTTGAAAGTTCGGATACTTTGCGTGCAAATTTGAAAGCAGTTCTTCGTACCACTCCAGACGGAAATCAGGGTGTAAACCGCCCTGCATCAAAACGCCGGTGCCGCCGAGGGCAATCGTCTCGTCAATCTTGCGGCACACTTCGTCCATCGAAAGCACGTAAGTGTCCAACGCTCCGGGGCGACGGTAAAACGCGCAGAAGGTGCAGACGACGTTGCAGACATTTGTGTAGTTGATGTTGCGATCAATAATGTATGTGACGATGTTTTCAGGATGCTGACGTTTACGAATTTCGTCGGCCGCCAAGCCGATGCGCACAAAATCGTCAGACTCAAAGAGCGTCGTGCAGTCATCTGTCGTCAGACGTTCGCCCGCGAGAGCGCGGTTAAGAATGCCGCCAATATCTTTATCGTTATTCATCGGATGTTTCGGGCGAGGCTTTCAGCAATTTCTATCCAACATAATGAGTCTCGCCTCGCGCGTCTTAATTATACTCCTTCTTCACGTCTCTTTCTTCGCGGCGGGCAAAACGATTGTAAAAGTTGTTCCCTCGCCCAGCGCGCTCTATGGTACCGGCGACATCATCTTCTTCATAGCATTTCAGTTTTTGTTTCCCCATTGATTTACGAGGAAATCGTTTTCAACTCTCGCGCGGTCTGGGCGAGGCCGTGTTTGTGGGCAAGTCGGTAGAAAAGATTTAATCCGGCGGTCAAATCGTCGTCTAATTCATAACGGATATTCTCATTGAGGTACGAAACCAAATCGGCGCGCGGTAGCGCCAACGTCTTCGCATACTTGTCGGCGATCTCTTCTCGGTGTTTCAAGCCTTCGTCGCGCGCCGCCGCCCAATCAATTTCTCGCAAATGCACCCTTGCTTCCTCCCGCACCATCCATAACGCGAACACGAATCCCAAGCCCGTGTATTGATTCCAGAGAGTGGCGAGATCAAACATCTGCACGTCGCTACGTTTAATCGTCATCGCCGGATCGCCGATCACGAGCGCGGCGTCATGCGCGGCAAGCATCCGCTCAACGTCGGGCGGAGCTTGCGCGAAAGTTGGACAGCGCCCGATGAACTCACGGAAGATGATTTGCATTAGAGCCGCCGAGGTTCTCGACGATGTATCGAGCGCAACGGTCACAACATCTTCAAGGCGCGCTCGCTTCGTCACCAGCACGACACTGCGGACGCGCCGCCGCGCCCCGACGCACACGCCCGGAACAACTGCAACATTTGACATGCGCGTATACTCAATGACGGGCACGAGCGCGGCGTCTACCCTGCCGTTTGCTAAAAGATCGGCGCAACGCGCGGGCGCGGCCGTCGTGTCGAGCTTTACCGATTCGCGCATCGAGCCGCTTTGAAAACTCCAGATGAGCGGCGCGGTATTCAAGTAGCTTGAAGCCGCAACGCGCGGCAAGTTTTCTCTGCTTTCGTTAATGACCGATGCTCCTGATGCTTCTTGTTTCTCTCGCTTCGATGCTAACGCACGCTGCGCAACGGAAGCAATGCAATCGTCCTTCTTTATTCTTTTAAGAAACGCGCGTTGACAGTTTTTGCGCGCGCCGAGTACGATACGCCACCTTTGTTAGCGAGCAAATCTATGATTATCTACGATGTCAGCGTTCCCGTCCGCGCCCGGATGCCCGTCTATCCGGGCGACCCGCAGGTGGAAATCGAATCGTGGGCGGCGATTGCCAAAGGCAATGTCGCTAATCTTTCTCACTTGCGTTTCGGCGCGCACACGGGCACGCACGTTGACGCTTCCGCGCACTTCATCGAGGGCGGACGCAAGGTCGCCGATCTTCCGCTCGACGTGCTGATCGGCGAAGCGCAAGTTTTAGAGATCGCAAGCGACGTGCGAGAGATTACAACCGAACATCTGTCGCCGAAAGATTTTAACAATTCTACGCGCGTGCTCTTCAAAACGCGCAACTCATCCTTTTGGAGAAACGGCACACAAAGCTTCCGCGAAGACTTCGCTTATCTTGCGCCTGATGTGGCGCGCCTTTTAGTCGAAAGCGGCGTGCGACTCGTCGGCATTGACTATCTCTCAATCGAAGCGTACGGATCAAAAACTCACGAGACGCATAAAATTCTGCTTTCCAACGAAGTCGTCATTATCGAAAGTCTCGATCTCAGCCACGTTCCGGCGGGTGTGTATGAACTGATTTGCCTGCCGCTTAAAATCGCGGAAGGAAGCGGCGACGGCGCTCCGGCGCGCACCGTTCTGCGCGATCTGCGAACGTGAAATTACCGAACAAAAAGTTTCAGAAAACAAAAAAGCGATGCGGCGAAAAGAGTTCATTCAAGCGCGGGCGCGAATGCAAAGCGAGACGATTGACGAATTGATTTGTCTGCTGTCGAGCGACAATCTGCCGACGCGCTTTCTCGCCGAAATGTGTCTGCGCGATAAAACCTCCACATGACTTAGCTTCCGACCTGCGGCTTCGCAGTGTGAACGTCAGAAGGCAATCGAAGAATGGCAAGCTTGGTGGTGGGTCAATCGGGGAAAATTTAAGAAGCGTTGGGGGCAACACTCGCGCGCCGAAAACCGAAACGAACATGAATCTTTCAACAAACGATTCGCAAAGTAAACCCGGCTACAACGAGCGTGTTTACCAACTCGTGCGCCGCATACCTTCGGGGCGCGTGATGACCTACGGTCAGATCGCAGAGTTGCTGGGCGAAGGTTACACGCCGCGCACCGTCGGTTACGTGATGCACGCCGCGCCCGAAGACGTGCCTTGGCAGCGCGTGATCAATGCGCAGGGCGCGTGCTCGACGGGGCGCGTTCTCTTGCCGCACAACAAGCAACAACTCCTGCTCGAAGCCGAAGGCGTCCACTTCGATTCACGCGGACGCTGTGACCTGCATCTCCATCGCTGGACGCCGGAAGAAGCCGCGACGGACGACGCCGAAACGCAAGACGCGCAAGCAACGCTCTTCACAAATTGATTTGCTCAATGATGCCGAATGAATAACGAGTCTTTGACGCCCCGCGTGGGTTATGAAGTGAGCGCGCCGCGTTACTCTGTGTCGCACGCGATGGTGACGACCGCCTTTGAACTGCCCGGCTATCGCGTTAAGCAAAATCTAGGGATCGTGCGCGGCATCATCGTGCGCTCGCGCAACCTGTTCGTCAACATCGGCGCGGTCTTTCAATCAATGGTCGGCGGCAACATCACCGCGTGGACACAGTTGTGCGAACAGACGCGCTCCGACGCTTTCGAGATTATGATCCAACACGCCACCGAACTTGGAGCCAACGCCATTATCGGCGCGCGCTACGACGCGACCGAAATCGCGCAGGGCGCAACGGAAGTCCTTGCCTACGGCACGGCCGTCGTCGTCGAACCGCTGGAAGGCACGGGAATTTACAACTCTTAAGAACATGAATGCGCCCGCTCAGGAATCTAACCTCCACACTTTCGCCAACTTATTCGCTTAGGATTGGAAATCAATCCGGTAGTTTCCCTGCTTTGTGTTCCGCAAGAAAATCGCGCATCATAGTTTCCGCGCTAGATTTTTTGAAGAGCATAAAGCTGTAGGCGCTGCGGCCCTTTTATTCGATTTCCGTTATGAGCGATATACGAAGTTTCGCGTTCTACTTCCGACCGTACAAAAAACAACTCGTCACCGGCATACTTTGCATTCTCGCCTCGGTCGTCGTCGGACTCTTGGTTCCGCTTTTCGTCGGGCGAGCGGTTGACGAACTGCGCGAGGACGGCGTGACGTGGAGCGCCCTCACGCGCTACGCCTTGCTGCTCCTCGGCGTCAGCGCGGTGAGCGGATTCTTTCTTTTCCTTCAACGCCGCATTCTGATCGGAATGTCGCGCCACGTCGAATACGATCTGCGCCAAGACTTTTACCGCCACTTGCAGAGTTTGCCGCTCTCCTTCTTTCAAGCAAACCGCACGGGCGACCTGATGGCACGCGCGACAAATGATTTGTCGGCCGTGCGCCAGCTTGCGGGGCCGATGATCATGTACACGCTGCAAACCGTGTTCGTCGTCATCTTTATTCTGCCCTTAATGCTGCGCATCAGCGTGCGTCTGACGCTGATGCTTTTCATCACGATGCCGCTTGTCTCCCTGACGGTAAAATACTTCGGGCAGCAGGTTCACGTGCGCTTCGAGAAGATTCAAGACTTCTTCGCGCAAATCTCGGCGCGGGCGCAGGAGAATTTTACGGGCGTGAGAGTCGTGCGCGCCTACGCGCAGGAAGCATCGGAGATCAAGATGTTCAATGATCTCAACCGCCAGTACGCGGAGCGCAACTTGAGCCTTGTCCGCATTGACGCGGCGATGCGTCCGCTCCTGCAGTTTCTGATCGGTCTGGGTTACGTGCTGATACTCTGGTACGGCGGGCGGTTGGCGGTTGCGGGCGCGATCACAGTCGGGCAATTCACGGAATTTAACTTGTACCTCACGCGCCTCGTCTGGCCGCTGATCGCGCTCGGCTACGTCGTCAATCTTTACCAGCGCGGCACCGCGAGTCTTAAACGCCTCAACTCCATCTTCAACGTGCAGCCCGCGATCAGAGACGAAGCAGGTGTGCGCGAGCAACCCGCGATCACGGGCGCGATTGAATTTCGCAACCTCACTTTTCGCTACACGGAAGCGAGTCCGCCCGTGTTGCGCGACGTGAATTTGAAGATCGAAGCGGGTCAGACGGTCGCCTTCGTCGGGCGCACGGGAAGCGGCAAATCAACTTTGATGAATTTCATCCCGCGCCTCGTTGACGCGCCGCCGAACACAGTTTTCATTGACGGCATCTCGGTGCGCGATTACCCGCTCGCGCAACTTCGCGCGGTGCTAGGCTACGTGCCGCAGGAGACATTTCTCTTTAGCGACACGCTCGCCGAAAACATCGCTTTCGGCGTCGAAAAGGCGGAGGGGGCCGAAATCGAATTGGCGGCCGAGATCGCCGGACTCGCCGACGACATTAGATCGTTCCCGAAAGGTTACGAGACACTTGTCGGCGAACGCGGAATCACGCTCTCCGGCGGTCAAAAACAACGCACCGCGATTGCCCGCGCCGTCGTGCGTCAGCCAAAGATTTTAATTCTCGACGACGCGCTCTCCGCCGTTGACACATACACGGAAGAACGCATACTCGCGCACCTGCGCGGCGTGATGCGCGACCGCACGAGCCTCATCGTCTCGCACCGCATCTCGACCGTGCGCGACGCGGACTTGATCTGCGTGCTCGACGAAGGGCGCATCATCGAACAGGGCACGCACGAGGAGCTGCTCGCGCGCAGGGGCGAATATGCAGAATTGTACGAACGTCAATTGTTAGAAGAAGAGTTGGCGGCAAGTTGAGGGTGGAGAAGGGGAAGGAGTAAAAGCTGAAAGCTACTTTTCCTAATTCCGACCTTTGACTCTCGCCGCTTTGTTTTTATGTCTACTGAAGCCAAACAATTTCACGAAGAAGAAGCCATCGGCAAGACTTACGACCGCCACGTGGCGCGTCGGTTGTTCCGCTATCTGCGACCTTATGTGGGTTCACTCGTGCCCGCGCTTCTGCTGACGCTCTCTCTGAACGCGCTCGGCGTGTTGCAGCCGAAGTTTACGCAGTGGGCGATTGATTGGAGTATCGTTCCGGCGAGGGAGGGGCAGGTCGCGTTTGCGGTCGCTGCGACGTTGCTAATTTGGATTGCGCTCGGCGCGCTCACGGCGCGTCTCATACAATTCCTTTTCTCCTATGTTCAAACCGTGCTTCTTAATTCCGTTGGGCAGCGCGTGATGTACGATCTGCGTTCGGAGCTTTACGACAAGCTTCAACACCAAGAGGTCGCCTACTTCGACCGCAACCCCGTCGGGCGTATCATGACGCGCTTAACTTCAGACGTTGATGCTTTGAATGAGCTATTCACGTCGGGCGTGACAGAAGTCTTGGGCGACATCGTGATGATCGTGGCGATCATCACGATTATGCTGTGGATGGATTGGCGTTTGACGCTCGTCACGCTCGTCACCGTCCCGATGCTCTTCGCCGCCACGACGTGGTTTCGTAAACACGCGCGGCGCGGCTACGACGCGGTGCGCACGCGCCTCGCACGCATCAACGGTTTTCTTCAAGAGCATCTTTCCGGCGCGCAGACCGTGCAGCTTTTCAACCGCGAGCGCAAAGCGCTTCAACAGTTTCACCACATCAACGACGATCACCGGCAGGCGAACATCGAGACGATCTTTTACTACGCCGTTTTCTTTCCGCTCGTCGAGCTGATCGGTGCCGTCGGCATCGCCCTGATTGTCTGGTACGGCGGCTACCGCGTGATGGGCGGCGACGCCATCACCACAGGCGCGTCTTCCGCCTTGACGCTCGGCGCGCTCGTCGCCTTCATCCAATACTCGCAAGCGCTCTTCCAACCGATCCGCGACATCTCCGATAAATACAACGTGCTGCAAGCCGCGATGGTCGCTTCGCATCGCATCTTTAAGACGCTCGACCTGCCCATTGCGATCACAACTCCCGTGAACCCGAAACGAGCGGGACGAGCGGCGGGTCGCATCGAATTCGAGAACGTCTGGTTCGCCTACAAGGATGAAGATTGGGTTTTGAAAGACGTATCGTTCCAAATCGAACCCGGTCAGTCCGTCGCCTTCGTCGGGCATACGGGAAGTGGCAAGACGACGATCACGAATCTCCTCATGCGCTTCTACGACGTGCAACGTGGGCGCGTGCTGTTGGATGGCGTTGACGTGCGCGAATGGGATTTACAGTCTTTGAGAGAAAACTTCGCCGTCGTTTTGCAAGATGTGTTTCTCTTCTCCGGCACGATTGCGAGCAACATCCGGCTCGGACACGAAGAGATCGCGGACGAGCGCATCGCTTGGGCGGCGGGCGAAGTTCACGCCGACGAATTCATCCGGCGTTTGCCCGATGGCTATGAAACGGAAGTGCGCGAGCGCGGAGCGGGACTCTCTGTCGGGCAAAAGCAACTCGTCAGCTTCGCCCGCGCGCTCGCCTTCGACCCTTCGCTTTTGATTTTAGACGAAGCGACAAGCTCAATTGATACTGAAACCGAGCAACTCATTCAACAAGCCATCGAGCGCGTGATGCGCGACCGCACGTCGCTCGTGATCGCGCATCGTCTGTCAACCATTCAACGCGCCGATTCCATTATCGTCCTGCATCACGGCGAGGTGCGCGAAGTGGGTTCGCATCAGGAGTTGCTGCAAAAGCGCGGACTTTACTATCGCCTCTACCGCTTGCAATACGCCGATGGCGAACGAGAAGAAAACTTCAAAGGGGATTTACTCGGCGGGCAATTGCAGTACGGAGATTGACGAAGCGACAGCACGTGAGCATTTCTGGTGCACTTAAATTTAGAAGTTGGAGTTATAAAGTATGAAATTCGGGTTGATGTTTTGCGCGCTGTTCCTAACGATGACAATTGTTTCAGCAGGAAGCGGCGAGCCGATTAACAACTTTGCTTCGAGGCAGGAGACTTTTCCTGCGCCGCCCGCCGACCGCGCGCTGATCTACATCGCGGACGAGAGGGGCGCGCTCACGCCGCTTCCGTTCGAGCAAGCTGCGACGCCTTTACGCGCGGATGTGGAAGCGCGAAGCGACTGGCGCAGCTACGTGGAATTGAAGGGCGCGCAGGCGGCGACGGTGATCAGAAACAACGCGCCGCGCTTCTATTTATTTGTGCCGGATGTGAGTAGCCCACGTCCGCCGTACCTTGTGCGCCTGACGGAAAAGCGCGGGGCGCGGCGCGTAACGGCGCTCGCGCAGAAGGGCTTGCGCGGCTTCGCCATCGCAACGGAAGAGATTGTTTTCCCGCGCTACCGCGTGCTTGGGCGCGCGGGCGGAATGCTCTTTATGGAAATTCGGGCGCGCGATTTATTGACGGACGGGGAATATGCGCTCATCGGCAGCGATCTGACGCGCACCGCAACCTTCCGCATCGTTTCACCGACAAACTAAAAGCGATACGTAGGCGGTAAACAAGGCAGGATTTTTACCACAGAGTACACGGGGGAACACAGAAAACAAATTGCCTCTTAATTTCTCTGTGTTCCCCCGTGTACTCTGTGGTCAATTTCTGATCCGCTTTCTCAAACGCGCGTCTTCATCGGAACGAGACTGTCGAGCGAGCGGTAAATTTCGAGATATATCTGCGTTTCACGCGGGATGAGCGCGCGCCACGCCGAGCCGCCGCGACGAATGTAGCCGCCGAGTTTTGCCGGATTGGAGTTGTAACCGGCAGAGAGGAGTTCCGGTTGCGTGGCGAGTTTCGCGTCGAGCGCGTAAGTTACGTCGGAACTGAGCAGCAGGTCGTTCCATGTGTCCCGCATGTAGAGCAGCATCGCTTCGAGGGCGTTGCCGTGGTTGCGCATCCCGGTGACGAAATCCGGGTTAAGCCCGACGCCCGGATGACGACGGCGCACCATTTGATAAGTCGAAGGAATCATCTGCACCATGCCGCCCGCGCCCGCGCTGCTAACGGAATAACGATAGGTATCGAGTTCGTTCAAGGCATAGAGCGCGAAAACTTCCTCATAGAGCGCGAGGCGATTCTCGCGGCGGAAGCGGTCGTGGTCAACGTGCTCGACGATGCAGAGGCGCTCGGCCACGTCCACGATCTGCGGTGTGATCGTAATGCCTTTAGCCTTCAGACGCTTCGCCGCGAGATCGAGCATCGTGCGCACGTAAGTTTGTCCGGCGCGCACGAGTTCGGGCGAAAGAAGCACGGGATGAACCGAAGTGTAATACGCCATCTCGCGGAAGCGACCAAACTTCTCAATCGGGTATTCGACGGCGAGCGGAATGAGTTGCCGCCCCGTCGCGTCGTTGATCGTCACGGCTGTGTTCACATAGTTTGAGCGCACGATGCGCAAGCGCACGCGCGTGCCGAGCGAAGTTATCAAAGTTACGTCCGAGCCTAGCCGCAAGAAAATCTCTTTCGGCAACGTCACCGTGTGAATCTGTGACGCATCAGGATCGAAAGCCGCGAGCCTCACGCTGTAGGCAGACACGGGGATCATCGCCGTTTGCAGAGGTCGCGTTTTCATCAGGCGCAGCGCTTCTTCGGTACGCGCGTCAATTTTGCCCGGCGGCAAAGGCTGCGCGAGCGGTCTCGGCAGCGCGGTGACGGGCGGCAGGAGCGGCACGATGACGCCGGGCGGCTGCGTGCCTTGCGGCGCGAATACGCCTCCTTGCGTTGCAGGCGATAAGACGGTCGGCGTCTGGCCCGGCGTGATGATCATTGGCGCGGGAGTTGGCGTCGGAGTCGCCGTCGCTGGAGCGGCGACCACGCGCGGGCGGACAAGGGGCGGCGGCGTGGGCGAAGCTACGGGAGATTGCGCGCGACCGGCGGTTGCAGCTAAAAGGAACACAACGGGCATTATGAAAAGCGTGACACGATTTTTGATCATTAATTTCGACTCCGCAAAGATAACCGCACCACAGATGGGCGCGAAGGTGGTATTAAGATTCGCCTGCGCGCCGCATGGTTGTCAACTGTAATTTTCGTTTCACGCGAAAGTATTCTACATAAAAGAAAGTGCGCTGTGGATCATCACGGCGCACTTCAGTAGCGTTTAAGTTATTCTAAATTTTTTCCGCGTTTAATCAACGGCGAAGCTGACGTTGACGACCGCCGTAATATCTTTTTCAAGCGACGACGTATCGTTCATCCCCGAATCGGAAACGTCGTTTGAGTCGGCGGCCGTAATCTGCATCACGCCCATGCGTGCCGAGCGCACGCTGCCGACGGTGCTTCCGGTGCTCGAAGCGATCTGCGTGGCGCGCGCCTTCGCGTCTTTTGCCGCTTCCGCGAGCATCTCGATTTTGAGATCGCCCAGCTTCGTGTAGAGGTACTGCGGCGCGCTCGATTCGAGCAGAATGCCTTGATCAATTAACTCTGTCACTTCACGCGAGATGCGCGTGATCTTCTCAACGTCCGTGGAGCGCACCTCAATCGTCTGGCTCATCGTGTAACCCGTTACCGCGCCCGTCTCTTGCCCGTTCTCGTCTCTTGAACGCTGCGTCGAAGTCGTCACCGATGACACCACGATCTGTTCGGCGGGGACGCCCTTCGAGATCAAGTATTGGCGCACGCGCGGCACGCGCTCCCTAAGCGCCGTGTAAGCTCCCGACAGTTCCGGCGCGCTGTAAGTGACGGTCGCCGTCCACACCACCAAGTCGGATTTGATGCGCTTGCGCGCCGAACCCGTGACGGTGATCGTCTGTTCGTTTGCCTTGTTGCGGGTGTAAGCCCACGCGCCGATGATTGATGCAAGGACTATCGCCACCGCCAACGCAAACCCCGCGTTAAAAATCCCATTTTTTCCTTCGCTCATATTGGCACCTCCCAATGCCATTGATTAAGACGCGAGGATGACGTTCAATTTGCGCTAACTTTCCTTTTGATCTCGTGGCTCGTCTAGTCCTTTCAGAAAATCAGGTAACTGCTTTTCCCAATTATGACTTAAACTTAAGGATATTACGCCTTCATCAGCCAGCCAGTCTTTTAATCGTCCCAAAGCGGCCTTTGCCGCCCAAACATGCTCACCTCTTTTCCGCTCATAAATTGCTGCTTGCGGATCAACAAGGAATGTCATGTAAATTTTCAATTCCTTTGGCGACAACAGAGATTCAAGAATCCATATTTCGTCTTCCCACCACTCAAGATTACTCCATGCCGATTCATCATTCATTATCTCCGACACGACCCAACCATGCCTTTGAAATTGATTTAGCATTTCTGTCTTTTGAGTGTTCAATGAGATATACGCGCGAAGGTTGGTAGGTTCAAGCGAAACTCCTTTTTGAACACTTACTCAAAACTCCTGCGAGCGTCCGGCGACCGCGCCGAGGGCGGATTCGGCAACGCTGCCCGCCACCGTCGGTTCGTGCGCGAGCCGGAAGCGCGCTGCGATCATCTCGCCGACGCTGAAGCCTGCGTTTGCGTCCAACACGAACAACTGCTGCACGACTGCTTTGTGAGAGACGCGCTCGAAGGCGTGGCGGAGTTCGGCTGTGATGCCTTCCGCGCCTTCGATGATGAGCACCTCCGCCTCTTCTCCCGCGCCCTGCCGCCGCCGTGCAAACTCGCGCAGACGCACGCGCGCTTCGTCCACAACCTTCCCGGTCGAGACAACGACAAGATGCTTGGCTTCCGTCTCGATCATCCGGTCGAGTGCTTGGCGGGCGTGCACCGCTGACCATTCGCCGTCTTTGAGCAGAATGAGAAACGATTCGCCGCAGACATGAACCATCGCTTCGCGGATGCCGTTCGTCGCCCGCTCCCTCGCGGCGAAGGCTTCGCCGCCCGCGCCAAGTTCGTCGAGCGCGGAGCGCAGTCCATTGAGCAGCCATGAATTGTCTTCGAGCAGAGAGCGCGCCAGATCGGTCGGCTTGATCAACTCTTCGATCTTTTCGTCCGCTACGTTCGCCCCGCATTCGCTGCACGTCGCGTCACTCGCCGTCAGCACCGCGAGCGCGTCGCGCGTCGGAAGACGAAACAAAGAACGCCCTTCACGACGACAACTCACTAGCACCTCTTGGCGCAGCAGCTTCGCGCCCGACAAACGATGAATTAAATTTCCGGTCGCCGCTTCATCTCCTCCACCCGCTAACATCTCGCCCGCGCGATTGGCCGTTTGCGCTTCCACGAGTCGGTGCAAGAATCTCCGCGCCTCCGCGTCACGCAACACATCCATGCCCATCTCGGATTCAAGAGCGTTCAAATTCGGCGTTGCGGCTGAAGAATCCGCTTCTGCGCGCGCGAGAAAACGCACGAAAGATTGCGGCGTGCGCTCTTCGTCTTGCCACGCGATTTCATCACGCCGCCCGCTTCGTTCAAGAATCGCTTCAAACGCATCACGCGCGTTTCGGCAAAACTCTTCGAGCGTTTCGAGGGGATGAGCCGTTTCCACTTCGTAAATGATCCCGGCGCGCACCTCGCCCGCTTCGCCGAAAAGAAGAAAGAGCGCCGCGTCTTCGAGGCAAAACAGATCGCCGCTCGTATAGGCGGCGTCGCCCTGCCGCTCGCTCGACGCGGCAAGCAATCGTTCAATGCCGGTCGCCTTTTCTTCCGCGCCCGGCAAAGCCATTCCAAAAGCGTGGCGTCGCATCGAACGAATCATGGGAGCGAATCCTCGCTCGTTCAACTTCGCTAAAACCTGAACTCGCTCTCCTGTACCCGTGTCATGCTTTGCAACCCTGCTTTTGATGAATAGCATAATCCTCTTTCTACACGATTTTTGCGCCGCATCCTATCACGCTACGGAGTTGCGACGCTACGTTTTCCTTCGTAACTAAATCAGAATGACAGATTCGTGTTCTGTGACGGGACGACTGTATGCTCATGCTCCACCAACCAAAAACCTACAACACACCTTTACGATTCCTTTCCGTCCACATTTCACAAACCCTTTGTGACTCGTCACGGAACAGTCACATTGCCTCTTGGCCTGCCCGTAACTGTTCTGTAAGATGGTTTTGTTGCCGCATGAAGGCAACAAGTTATAATCTCCCGACACGGTGTTTAGGTTCCCCCAGAACGAGCAACACCTAACTAATCAACTATCAAGGAGCAGCGTTCCCCAAACGATGATTAAGAAAATATATTCTCGCCTGTTCGCCCTCAGTCTTGTTCTGGGTTCATTCGCCACCATCGCAGCAGCTCAACAAGAAACTTTAAGGCTCCCCCAACTCTCCGCGGTCACCACCAACTCGGAAGGTGTGGCGCGACTCGAAAACGACGCCGTGATCATCTCGGTCGCTGAACCTGCTGGCCGCGAAATTTCAACGCTCACTGCTTCCGCGTCTTCCGTCTCGGCCGCCGCCCGCGTCAATGAGATGCTGATCGCCGCGATTGATCAACGTCTCGGTTCGCCCTACGTCTGGGGCGCGGCGGGACCGCGAGTCTTCGATTGTTCCGGCTTCGTATGGAGCGTGTTCGGCTCGGCTGGCGTCCAATTCGACCGCACCAACGCGCGCACATTCTGGACGCGCTTCTCACCTGCAGGCGACGACGAAAAATATCGCCTCGGCACGCTCGTCTTCTTCAACAACCTGACGCACGTCGGCATCGTCGCCGACGAACACGGCTTCTATCACGCCTCGACGAGCAAAGGCGTCGTCTACTCGCCTTTCAAAGGTTACTGGGGCGCGCGCATTGACGGCTTCCGCCGCATCCCCCTCCCCGCCGAACAGATTGCGGAATAAGCGAAAACATCTGCGCTTAAATATAAAGACCGCCTCGCTTGTTCATCGAAGCGAGGCGGTCTTTATATTTACCAATCAAACGAGATTTCCGTTACTTGTTAATGCAACTCCTGATTTTCAACTTCGCGTGGCGCAAGTTCGTCTAACTCTTTCAATTCCTTGCTCGCATGAATTAGAAGTCGCGTTCTTGTACACTTATGAACTTGCATCTCTTTACCGATGCCGTAAGCGTAAACGATGTACTTTTCACCCTTTTCAAAGCGGTAATCACAAGACGAAGATGTAGAAGTATTATCGTCGTTCATTTTCGCCCCTGTTGACATTATTAGATCGTCTTGGATTTCACCTTTCCACACATTTTCAACTTTGAACCTGACGGTGAAAGTATCGAGCGCAACGACTTGACCGGTAAAAACAGCGGTTGCCTCATCGAGGCTTTTGACAAGTGCTACTCTAGCTTCCTCAACGCTTAAATTCCTGTTCGGTAACTCACAAACACACGCTACCGCAGCATCAGCCACTAAGAAGTAGAAGCTAAACACAAAAAAGGCGAAAGCAATTCTTCTCATTTCAACCTCAATAGATCAATAAATATTCAGCGATTGTTAGTAACCGGAATGAAGCCCGCGCGATGCTCTTCCTCACGCGCCTGCCACACGACGGCGATCTTATCAACCGCGACGTAACACGGCTGCCCGTCGTCGTCCTTCAGATGCAGCACGTCATTCTCCACCTTCACTACCTCGCCGCGCAGACGCGACGCGCCGCCGCACAAAATGTCCACCCGACGATTCTTCATCCCCAACAACAATTCTTTCATCTCACTTCACGCCCCCATCTAAAATTATGCGTTACGATTAACGGATTGAACTCACCTTTTCGCCTTCCGCCTTTTGCCTTGTTTCCACTCCCAAATCTTTTCGCCTTTGTCGTCGCGCTGCTCGTCTTTCTTCACTTCGCGGAAGGTGATCTGAAACAACGGAAGCACATTTATGTCGTCCTGTTGTTTGCGCTCAAACTGCAGCACGTCGTAGTAAGAGCAGCGCGAACGCCCCGGATACTCGCGGCAGATTTTCGGGCGCGCGTGATAGATCGAGCAGCCGCGCGTCTCATGATCAAGAAACATGCAAGCGTCCATGTCGAAAAGCTCGTCGTGCGTGCGGCGCAACACGCGCTCGCCGGAGTGCATCTTCGTGTAACGACGGATCGCGGATTCAACCGTAACGCCGAAATGCTTGGCGAGGCGATTGATGTCGCGCTTCGTCACCTGCACACGCTCATAGATGGCACAACAGAAGGCCGGGCATTTCGTGCAATCGAAATGGATGCGCGGCTTATCGTCAGTGATCGTTTTCGCCATTAAGTTCCTTGATTGCTAAAAGATGCTCTCAACAAATCCGAAGGATAACTCTCACGCTTAAACTCGTGTGTCCGCTTCATCCTCTGCGCGCGCCTAACGCCTTTTAGATTTCTTGTACTCAGCCATTAACAATTCCATGAACTCGTCGCGCCTATCATAAAGCCGCTTCGGTTCGCGCGGCGCGTGGCGCGCCAAAGCGTAAGCCGTGATAAGGGGCAGCGCAATCGTTGAATCAACATAACACACAACCGCGTCGGGTAATCTATCGGGATCGACCTTGCCCCACGAGACTGCCTCGCCCGGAGTTGCGCCGGAGTTATGAACAACAATTCCATTGGCGACAAAATTGTGCGTGCGCTTAACCTTCATGTCGTAGACGGGAACAATGATCCCGGTCGCTTCAATAGAGATGACTTTGTGGTTATCAACGTAGCGTTCCCTAATTTCTTCTCTGGTAATGCCGTACATTTTGAGTCTGCGATCAAGCGTGCGCCAATCAATTTGTAATTTCTCGCAAGTCTTACCGATTTTTCCGCCCGTCTCAATCAAAGCATTTCTGACGGATTCTTCATCAATCTGAAATTTGAAACGCGGATTCTTCTCGAATTGAAATTTAGCGTTCCACTCTTCACGTTCCTGTTCAGAGAGGTTTTGAAAACGCTTCGATGTTTGTTGACGGAAGTGCTCACGACGACGTTTTTGTTCGTCTGTCGGAAGTTGTGAAAACCACTCACGCGCTCTCTGTCGGCGATGTTCTCTGACTTCGTTCGATTGATCGAGATTTTCCCCTCGTTTGATTTCTTTGTAGGCATCAAGTTCTTCTTCCGACAAATTGTCCCAAAACTTGCGTGATAAGAATTGAGCTTTTTCCCTTGTCATTCGTTGTCGATTTAGTTCTGCAAATCTTTCTTTTTCTTCGACAGTTTTCTTTTGCCATTCAATTTTCCGATGATTTGAAATGTGCGCGCGATAATGCTCCGGGGCTAGGTTGTCGAAGTTATTATTAAGATGATTGTGATCGAGATGGTGCGCGACTTCCGTAGGGTCTAGTTTTCTATCAAGAGCGAATTCCAATAAGTAGCGGTGTTCAGGAGTGGTTTTGCCCGTGCCTAATCCGATCTGCCGATAGCCGTGCGTCGAACAAGAAGTGTTGAACGCCTTGAGACTTTCGCCCGCCTTCAGTGCCTTCAGAGGCTTGTAAGAACCGTTGTGAAGCATGATGAGATGTTCGGGCGTCGCCAGCAATTCGCTTTCCTCGTATCTTTCTTTTCGCTGCCCGGTGTACCAGCCGAAGCGCAGACGCCACACTTCTTTCTCGCCCGTCCGCCAAACTATTTCCACTTCCGAAAGCGTGATCTTCCGTTGTTCATGATCGAACGAATAAACGTGAAAGCCGGACTTACCGACTAAATCTTCAATCGGAATGCCATGAGGGGATTTACTCAAATCCCTCGGCGTGTCTATGTACGTTCCCTCTGCGACGCACAAACCACCGGTGTCTGGCCGCGCGTCGGTGATTTGTAAAAAGTAGTCGTGCCCGCGCTCGTCAATGCCTAACACTTCCTGAATCTGCGGCTCGGTTTGCAGCATAAAGTTTTTGGGACTTCCGCCGCCCAAGATAAACACGGCCGACTTGCCGCCGTGCTTTCTGCCCTTATCACCCTGCCCGTGAATCGCGCCGCGCTTTCCGGCCAAAACAATCGCGGCCGTTTCGTTCACGTCTAAGGAAGGATCGAAAGCGAGTTTATTTCCTTGCAATGCTTTCGCGGCGACGTTCATGCCGATTGACGAATCGCCCGGCGACGAGGTGTAGACGGGCACCGCGTATTCGTAGCACGCGGCGAGTAAAGATTTGTTTTTGATTCCTAGCTTGCGTTCGCGCTCACGCACGTATTTCCCGCAGAGATAATGAAACTCAGCGGTTGACATCGCCTTTTGAAACTCTTCGCCTTCGATAATGCGGCGAAAGAAAGCGTCAGTGTCTAACAGCACCGAATAATCGAAGAAGATGTCGTAGATGCGCACCACCTCTTCTTCGCGCAACGTGATGTCCGACGTTGAGGCGTTGCCTTGACGCAGTTCGAGTCCAATTCCGAAGTGCGTGTCGTGGTAGAGGTTCGCGCCTGTCGAAATGATCCAATCAATAAACCCGGCCTGCACGAGCGGGATGAGCGCCGAGATGCCCAAGCCCGCAGGAGTCAAAGCGCCGGTAATGGAAAGACCGATGGTCGTATCCGGCTCAAGCATCTTCTGCGTGAAGAGCTGGCACGCTTCGCGCAGGCGAGCGGCGTTATAGGCGACAAATGTTTCGTCAACGAGATCGGCAAGCCTAGTGTCGGGAGTGATCGGTTGCGGGTCAATGAGACGCCCGCTCAGGTGGCGGCTTTTCTTCTTTGCCATGAAAGCCAAGCGGTCTTTTTTCGTTCGAGCTATGGAAGCGCGCGGACGCCGCATTCATCCTTTTTCTGAAATTGAAAATTCAAAGTTGAATAATAACCCGAAAATGCTTCTTAGTCAGGCGGGCAAGTTGAAATGTTAAGGCGTGACTGAATTTATTGAGCCTGTTTTGATGCGATGCTCTCCGCCTGTGCGACATCCTCGGCGGTGACGCGACGCAGACGCAGACGGTTGATGCGCCGTTCGTCGGAGTCAAGAACGTCCACTTCAATCCCGCGAAAGTTAAGTTGTGTTCCGGCGCGCGGCACGCAGCCGAGTTCGTTGATCACAAGCCCGGCGATGGTCGTAAAATCATCGTCTTCAATTTCCATGTCAAATAAACGCTCGATCTTTCCGATCTCGGTTGAGCCGAGCACTTGGTAATAACCGTCTGTGCCCTCGATGATCTCGATCACCTCGTCCGTCTCCGTATCCTCGTCTTCGATCTCGCCGACGATCTCTTCGAGAATGTCTTCGACCGAGATAAGACCTGCGACGCCGCCGTATTCGTCAATCACCATGGCGACCTGAACGTGCGCCTTTTGCATCTCTTCGAGAAGGTCGGCGACCTCCTTCGTCTCCGGCACAAAGAAGGCCGGGCGCAAGAGCGGTTCGATGCTTTCATCCTCCTTGCCCTCAGGCCAGCAGGCGAGCAGATCGCGCACGTAAATTATTCCTTCCACGTTATCCACTTGTTCACGGTAAACGGGCAAGCGCGAATACTTGGATTCGATAATCGCGTCCCGCGCTTCGCGCACCGTTGCCGTGACAGGGAGCGTCACGATCTCCGTGCGCGGCGTCATCACTTCGCTCACGCGCGTGTCGCCAAACTCGATGATCGAGTGAATAAGCTCACCCTCTTCTTCTTCTAAAATCCCTTCTTCCTCGCCAACATCAATCAAGGCCTGCAAGTTGTCTCCGTTAGCTGCCTCTTCCATTTCGGCGTTGGGCGTTTCAGTTGTTGAGAGTTGCTGGTGCTGCTGGCGTTCGCGCCGCAACGCTTCCGATCTGCGGCGCGCGAAGGGCAGTCCGAAGACGGAGAGCACGCGATAGAGCGGACTGAAGACGGGCAGCAAGGTGAGCAGCATCTTCTCCGGGTTGCGCAACGCGAGAAGGCGCGGGACGAGTTGCCGGAAGGTGATGACGAGCAGCGCGCCCGCGGAGAAGGCGACGAAGACGAAATGCCTGTCGGCGAACAACTCTGCCGCGAGCGCGGCGACGAGCACCGAGACGAGCACGATGATCAACTGCATCGTCGCGGAGAGCACAAAGCGAAAACGCGAACGCTCCTCGACGATCTGCCTGAGAAAGGTTGCGCCGCGCGTTTGTGAATCTTCCGAATCGGCGCTCAACCGCCGCAAGCCTACGTCGCTCAACTGCCCGAACGCGACATCAACGGTCGCCAGAAAAGCGAGCAGCACGAGCAACAGAGTTGTAATTCCTATTTCGATCTCCATAGAGTTTGCGCGGCGGGGGAATTATATGCGAAGTCGGCGGCGAAGACGGAGTTCCGTTTCGTTCATCCGGCCGTCGTCAATTTCGTGATCGTAACCGGAGAGGTGCAGCAACCCATGCAGAATCAGTTGCCTTACTTCGCGCTCGAAAGAAAGGTTGTGTTCGATTGACTGCCGCTCGGCCTGCGGAATCGAGATCACCACATCGCCTAAGTTAACTCCCGCCTCAAGTTCAAACGCGGTTTGCTCCGAAGGAAAAGAGAGCACGTCAGTGATTTTTCCCTGCCCGCGATAATTTTTGTTAAGCTTTTGGATTCTTCGATCTCCCACAAACACAATCGTCGCCGCGATGTCTTCCGAATTTCCTAAATTGATCACCCGCAAAGCCTTCTCCGCGAAATCCCGCCAAGCGTTTCGTTCTGCAGCGCTCATCCGGCGATGACGTTGACGGTTGACGACTTCGATCATAACAACAAATGGCAAGCGACAGGTAAAAAGCTAAAACCTTCTCGCCCACCGCCTGCCACCGATTAAAACCCGCTCTTCTTTGAGTGCTCCTCGTAAGCTCTGATGATCATCCGCACGAGACGATGACGCACCACGTCTTTGTCCGTGAAGCGGACGAACTCGATGCCTTCGACGTTTGCCAGCACGCGCTCGGCTTCGATAAGTCCGCTCCGCTTGCCGGTCGGCAGATCGATCTGCGTCACGTCTCCCGTCACCACCGCCTTCGAGCCGAAGCCGATGCGCGTCAGAAACATTTTCATCTGCTCGCTCGTCGTATTCTGCGCTTCATCAAGAATCACAAAAGCATCTGCAAGGGTTCTGCCGCGCATGAAGGCCAGCGGCGCGATCTCGATGACGCGCTTCTCTAACAGTTTCGTCACACGCTCGGCATCAATGAGATCAAAGAGCGCGTCGTAGAGCGGTCGCAGGTAAGGGTCAACCTTCTCTTGCAGATCGCCCGGCAAGAACCCCAGCCGCTCGCCCGCTTCGACGGCCGGGCGCGCAAGGACGATACGACTCACCTGCTTTTGCATTAAAGCCTGTACGGCCATTGCGACCGCCAAATAAGTTTTTCCGGTTCCGGCGACTCCAACGCCGAAAACGATGTCGCTGTTCTGGATCGCTTCGATGTAGCGGCGTTGGTTGGCGGATTTCGGCGCGACCTGTTTTTTGCCTGCCGGGTTGAAGCGCGCTTTTGTGAAGTAGTCGCGTAGAGAATAAGCGCGATCTTCGGCGATCTGGGCGAAGGCTTCGCGCAGTTCGCGGTCGGTAAAGGTTTTGCCTTCGCCGAAGAGCGCGGCGAAATCTTCAAGTATGCGCTCGACGGTAGCAACGTCTTTCGGATCGCCGTCAACCGAGAGGTCTTGACCGCGCGCGTTGATGCGCACGTCCAAGAGCGATTCAAGGTATTTGATGTTTTGGTCGTGAACGCCGAAGAGCGTTTCGATGCCGCGTGGTGGGAGTTCTATCTTCTTCAAAAAGCGGGACAATCTCCTTGCTGAAGGAAAACAGTTAATGTCGCGCGGGGCGATTGATCAGGGGCAGACATTTGTTTCGTCATTTGCTCACACTTGGATGCGTAAAATGCTACTATAGACGGTATGCGGGTGTCAACGAACAGAAATATTTTCGGTCATCCGGCGCGTTCTTCTTTTTTTGAGTGATCCAGCGATTGAGTTACGAAATTGAACTTGAGCGCAAGCGAAAGAGAAGAAACTTACTGGGTAAGCTCTCCCTTTCTTACCACAGTCGCTCCTTCTCTTTGCCTGTCCTTGTAGAGATATCAATCTTGCTTCGATTCCGGCATTTTCGCTTCGAGCGACAACACGAAGAATTTGTATCGCCGCTTCGGTTCTGAACCCGCCTTGACACACCTGCGACTGACACTTATACTTTCTGTTTTGCATTCGCGCTGCCGAATAGCGATAAGATACTGAACGTAAAATTGTAACGAGTGATTAGCCGGAGATTTTAGTATGCCGAATCATAAATCCGCCAAGAAGCGTATGCGCCAGAACGAGAAGCGCCGCCAGATTAACCGCAACAATCGCACTCGTCTGCGCACTGCGATCAAGAAATTGCGCGCCGCGCTCTCGACGGAAGGAGCCGATGCGCAGACGCTTTTGCCGGAGACGATCTCGATGATTGATAAATCGGTACAAAAGGGCGTGCTCCATAAGAACGCCGCCGCGCGCTACAAATCGCGTCTGACAATGCGCGTCACGGGCGAGTCAAGCGCACAGTAAGTTTCGCAGTTGATAGCTAGAGAAAGCGAGTCGGATCAAAGAATTTGATCCGACTCGCTTTCTGTTTTTAGTGAAAAGTTTGCGATGCGTAATTCGACGGAGAGTCCTGAACACATGTTTGCGAATGATGCGGAGATCGAAAGCATCGTTTGTGAATTTGAGTTGTGCGAAACGCCGCCAGCAAGATTTAATCATCGTGCTCATCTCACCGTCGCCGCTTCGTATCTCCTACGTCTGCCTTTCGCCGAAGCGCATCAGCGGCTGCGCACAAACCTTCTTCGTTTCCTCAAAGCTCACGGCGTCGAAGAAGGCTACAACGAAACCGTCACGCTGTTCTGGCTGAAAAGGATTAACAAGCGGATTCAAAACATGGAACAGAATCGCGGGGCGTATGAGATCGTCAATGGAATTTTAGAGGACGGCGGCGATTCACGAATCGTTTACGATTATTACACGAAGGAGCAACTCGTTTCCCGTGAAGCGCGGAGCGGATGGGTTGAACCCGACTTGAAGCGACTTGATTAAAGTTAAGAATTTAGCTGGCGAGTTCACACACTAGCATCTCAAGTTGCAGGCGCGCGCCGCGTTCGCCGCCGCCGCCGAGCGATGTTTTGATCGCTACATCAGCGCGGGCGATGCGCGCGATGCGATTCGCAAGCCCAAGCGCATCGCTGCGGCGGGCGGAAGCTAAAAAGTCGGCGCGTTTATTAAAGGGGAGCGGGACGAGGCGGAAAACTTCCGCTTCCGGCGCGCCCGCCGCCATTAACTCTTTGGCGAGCAGCAGGCGATGATAATGGCTGGCGACGAGACCAAGCAGCATCAAAGGTTCTGCACCGTCTTCCAAGATCGTGCGCAACGTCCGCAAAGCCTTTCGCGCGTCGC
>JACCYN010000007.1 GCA_013696465.1 Pyrinomonadaceae bacterium | reverse complement strand
CGCGGGAACCTCTTACGCGGATTTCACGCGGCGCGCGCTTCGTGCCGCGCAGATTCAAGATGCGAAACTCGAAAGCGTTTCGATGAATTTGTTGCCGAGACCCGCGCCGCGCCCGCGCAATTCGCGTCTGCGCTGTCTGCTCTCCGAAGCGATTAATCTTCCGCCGTTGCAAAATTGGGAGAGCGCCCTCGATGATTTCGCGCGCAGTTTCACCGGTCAGACGGAAGCTGCCGCCAACCGTTCAAGCTAACTCTCTGCCCGCAGTATCTGAATACCACTTAGCGCAACTTGTCACAACGTCGTCCTTTAGTGTTATTCTTTCCGGCTTCGCTTTCTTCGCAAGAATCACTGAGCGAAACTCCGTCTGTAGTCAAGCCGTTTTTAGACGGGAAGGCTACGGCGGACAATTCGAGAAGAAGCTTAAAGGGAAATGGTAAAAGCGGACGTACATGAAAGGAAAATTTTGCTCAATCGCGGATGATGTGCAGCTCGGACACAACGTCCAGATTTACAACTTCGTTAATCTCTACGGCTGTGAGATCGGAGACGAAACGCGCATCGGAACGTTCGTTGAAATTCAAAAAGGCGCGCGCGTCGGGCGGCGGTGCAAAATCTCCAGCCACAGCTTCATCTGCGAAGGCGTGACGATTGAAGATGAAGTCTTTATCGGTCACGGCGTGCAATTCATCAACGATAAATATCCGCGCGCGACTACCTCCGACGGCGCGCCGCAAACAGAAAGTGACTGGACGGTTGAGCCGACCATCGTGCAGCGCGGCGCGTCAATCGGCACGGGCGCTGTTATCCTCGGCGGCTTGGAGATCGGCGAGCGCGCCATCGTCGGCGCGGGCGCGGTCGTAACGAAAGATGTCCCCGCCGATGCAACCGTCGCAGGCAATCCGGCGCAGGTGATAAGAAGGGAGACAGAAGTCAGAGGTCAGGAGACAGAATAGAAACACAAAATGCTTTATTCCGACTGTGGTCTTCCGATTCGTGCTCTCTGGCTTTCCCGCTCATCGTTTGATTTATGACAATTCCTTTTGTTGATCTTCAAGCTCAATACAAAACGATCAAAGACGAGATTGACGCGGCTATTAAGCGCGTGGTGGAAACCGCAGCGTTTACATTAGGGCGCGAAGTTGAAACCTTTGAAGCGGCTTTCGCCGAATATACGGACGCGCGGTTTTGTGTTGGCGTTAATAGTGGGACGGCGGCAATTCAACTCGCCGTAACCGCTTGCGGCATCGGCGCGGGCGATGAAGTTATTGTTCCCGCCAATTCTTTCTTCGCCACCGCCGAAGCCGTTTCCACCGCCGGAGCGACGCCCGTCTTTGTTGACGCCGATCCAGTTTCTTATACGATTGATGTTGGCAAAATAGAAGCGGCGATTACAGAGCGCACGCGCGCCATCATCCCCGTGCATCTCTACGGTCAGGCGGCCGATCTCGACCCCGTTTTCGAGATCGCCACGCGCCATAATCTCGTCGTTATCGAAGACGCGGCGCAGGCGCATGGAAGTCTTTACAAAGGAAGGAAAGTCGGCGCGCTGGGACGCGCCGGATGTTTCAGTTTTTATCCGGGCAAGAATCTCGGCGCCTACGGCGAAGGCGGCGCGGTAGTGACGAACGACGCGGACGTTGCGCGGCGCGTGCGCCTTCTGCGCGATCACGGCTCGGAGCGCAAATACACGCACGAGATCGTCGGCTATAATTTTCGCCTCGAAGGAATTCAAGCAGCGGTGCTCGACGTAAAGTTAAAACATCTCGACGGCTGGAACGACTTGCGCCGCCGTCACGCTGCGCGATATACGAAGCTTCTCGCGGACGCGGAACTCGCGCTTCCGCGCGAAATGCCTTACGCGCGCCACGTCTATCACCTTTACGTTGTGCAAACGAATGAGCGTGATGCGTTGCAGAAGACTTTAACAGAAGCCGGAATCGGAACCGGAATTCACTACCCCGTACCGATTCATTTGCAACCCGCTTACCGTTCGCTCGGACACAAGGCGGGGGATTTCCCCGAAACCGAACGGCAAGCCGCGAGCGTGCTATCGTTGCCGATGTTTCCCGAATTGACGGAAACGCAGATCGCGCATGTGGCGAAAGCGTGCACGCGCACTGTGCATGTAGCGAGCGTTTGAAAAACGGATGTTTGAGTAAGCAGTATTGGGGCAACTTGAAACGCAGAAACGGATGAAGCAATGAGCATAATGAAAGTGGGTGTGATCGGTTGCGGCTACTGGGGGCCGAATCTCATCCGCAATTTCGCCGAGACAGAAACGGCGCGCCTCGCTTGGGTCTGCGACGTTGACGGCAACCGTCTGGAAACGGTGAGCCGTCGCTTCCCCGTCGCAAACACGACGAGCGACTACCGCCAAGTGATCGCCGACCGCTCGCTCGATGCAATTGTGATCGCCACGCCCGTCGCCACTCATTACGAGTTTACAAAACAGGCGCTCGAAGCCGGTAAGCACGTGCTCGTCGAAAAACCTTTCACGACTTGTTCGCGCCAAGCTGAAGAATTAACACGCCTCGCCGAACGACGTGGACTCATCCTGATGGTTGACCACACTTTTGTTTATACAGGGGCGGTGCGCAAGATCAAAGAGATCGTCGAAAGCGGCGAGTTAGGCGATCTGCTTTACTTCGATTCCGTGCGCATCAATCTCGGACTTTTTCAATCCGACATCAACGTGGTCTGGGATTTAGCTCCGCATGATCTCTCCATCATGGATTACATCGTCGGCCGCCGTCCCGTCGCTTTGACGGCGACCGGCAGTTGCCACATTGAAGAAGGCATCGAAAACATCGCTTACGTGCAACTGCGCTTCGCCGATTCGATGCTCGCGCATTTTCATTTCAACTGGCTCTCGCCCGTCAAAATCCGCCGCACGCTGATCGCCGGAAGCCGCAAGATGATCGTCTACGACGACATCGAGCCGACCGAGAAAGTGCGCGTCTACGACAAAGGCGTGACGGCGAGCCGCGAACGCGACAGCACGGACAAGGAAGCGAAATATCAAACGCTCGTCAGCTATCGCACAGGCGACGTGTGGGTGCCAAAGCTCGATTCGACCGAAGCTCTGCGCCATGTGGCGACCGAGTTTCTCGACGCGATCAGGGAAAAACGGCAACCGCTAACCGACGGAGCGTCGGGCTTGCGCGTCGTGCGCCTGCTTGAAGCCGCGCAAAAATCAATTGATCGTGGCGGACAGTTAATCGAACTTTGATCAGGATTGACTTTGTGGAAATCGCTTGCTCCAACAGGTGAGATAAATTTCAAAACAGATGACATCAACCGCGCCGCATAGTTCCACTGGAATCAAAGTTCCCTTGCTTGATCTGCAAGCGCAATACGCGCCTTTGCGCACGGAAGTTTTGAAGGCGGTCGAGCGCGTGTTTGATTCGCAGCAGTTCCTTCTCGGCTCCGAAGTGAAGGCTCTGGAGGAAGAAGTTGCGCGCTACTCGCAAACGCGCCACGCCGTCGGCTGCACTTCCGGCACGGATGCCTTGCTGCTCGCTTTGATGGCGCTCGACATAAAAGCGGGCGATGAAGTCGTCACCACGCCCTACAGTTTCTTTGCCACCGCGAGTTCAATCGTCCGTGTCGGCGCGCGTCCCGTCTTCGTTGACATCGAAGCCAACACATACAACATAGACGTTGATCTTATTCCGTATGCCATTACGCCGCGCACGCGCGCCATTATGCCCGTTCATCTCTACGGGCAGTGCGCGGAAATGAATGAGTTGCTTCTCATTAGCAAGCATTACAAGCTGCCGATCATTGAAGATGCAGCGCAGGCCATCGGCGCGGAGGATACGCAGGGACGACGCGCCGGAGCGATGGGCGCAATCGGTTGTTTCAGTTTTTATCCGACAAAGAATTTAGGCGGCGCGGGCGACGGCGGCATGTTGGTAACGAACGACGACGCGCTCGCCGAACGCTTGCGAAGCTTGCGCGTGCACGGCGAGACAGTGAAGTATCATCATAAATTCGTCGGCATCAACGGGCGGCTCGACGCGATTCAAGCGGCCGTGCTGAGAGTTAAACTTCCACACCTCGACCGATGGACGGAGCAGCGTCAAGCGAACGCCGCAACATACGATAAACTTTTCGCGGATGCGAACTTAACTGACGTAATCACGCTTCCCTTCGCGCGTGCGGGCGTGCGTCACATCTTTAACCAATACGTGATTCGCGTCCCGGAAAAGCGCGACGGGTTGCGCGAACACTTGCACCTGAACAACATCGGCACGGAAGTTTACTATCCCGTGCCGCTTCACTTGCAGGAATGTTTCCGCTCGCTCGGTTACAAGGCAGGTGACTTTCCCGAAGCCGAACGCGCGGCAGGCGAGACGCTTGCGCTGCCCGTCTATCCTGAATTGACTTTTGCGCAACAATGCTACGTCGTTGCGTCTATCGCGCGCTTCTTTGAAGAAGCGCGTCCGTAGATGATTCCCGCCCATCACGCGGGGGTGAAATCCGTCCTTAATGTTCGTTCCCGCCGTGATATACTCGCCGCGCCTGAAGTCCTTATTTAGTCAATCAATTTTTATCGCTTCTCTCCAAATTGTAATGCCGATGCCGCAATCAACTTCCGATTTGCTGACCGGGACGGTTAAGGGGCCGGGCGAGCGCCCGCACGAATACGTCTTTATCACGACCGACACGAAGCGCGCCCGCGCCGGAGAATTCGTTTACTACACGGCGCACGACGGAGCTGGCGAGCGGCGCATCTTAGGCACGATCACGAATCGCAAACTCGCGCGCAATCTGCCCGATGCCTTCCTCGCCGATCCGAACGTGCCGCCGTCAATCGTCTCGTCGCTCATCGGACTCGACGCCGAAGGCTGCGAGCTTTACGAGATCGCGGTCGAGTCAATCGGTTACTTCAGTTCGCGTCTTGGCGATTTCGTTAACCCGCGCATTCCGCCGCAAGCGGGCGATGCCGTCTTCCTCGCTTCATCCGAGACGCTTTCGTCCGTGCTTAGTTCGCGGCGCACGGGCGAGAATGGTTCGGCGCACTTGGGATCGCTTTTGACGCGCGACGCGGGCGAAGTGCCCCTCGTCCTCTCGGTTAAAGATGTTGTCTCGACGCACCTTGCGATCTTGGCTTCGACGGGCGCGGGGAAATCCTACACGGCCGGTGTGCTTGTCGAAGAACTGATGATGCCGCACAACCGCGCCGCCGTCCTCATCGTTGACCCGCACGGCGAATACGACACGCTGCGTTCGATTGAAGGCGACGCGCGCTTCGCCCACGAAGACGGCTACCGCCCGGAAGTTAAAATCTTTACGCACTCGGCGATCAAGGTTCGCTTCTCTTCACTGACTGAAGCCGACATCAAATACCTTCTGCCCGAAGGCACGTCCGACAAGATGCTGCACTATCTGTCGCAAGCTTACCGCAGCCTCAAAGAGCAACGCGGCGACACGGCGCTCTGGGGCTTTCACGATCTGCGCGACGAGGTGACGAAACAGAAGTACGGCGAGGACGACGGGCGCGGCAACTCATCCGGCAACGCGAGTTCGATTGACGGCTTGCTGTGGCGGCTCGATTCGCGCTTTGATCGCCCCGACTCGATCTTCCACGACTCAGCCCACATTCCGCTCGCCGATCTCTTCCATCCCGGACGCTGCACCGTTTTGCAACTCTCCGACATCGAGCAGAACGAGCAACAAGTCGTCGTCGGCGCGATCCTGCGGCGCGTCAACAAAGCGCGCGTGGCGACCGTCCGCGAAGAAGCCGAACCGACCAGCGACCACTATCTTCCCTACCCGGTCTTCGCCCTTCTCGAAGAATCGCACCGCTTCGCTCCCGCCGGGCAGACGGTCGTTTCGACCAACATCTTGAAGCAGATTCTCTCTGAAGGCCGGAAGTTCGGCGTCGGCATTGGATTGATCACGCAGCGTCCGGGCAAGCTTGATCAAGACGTGCTCTCGCAGTGTATGACGCAGATCATTATGCGCATCGTGAATCCGATTGATCAGGACACGGTGGCGAAATCCGTCGAGGGCGCGGGGCGGCAGTTGCTGGCGGAGCTTCCGGCGTTGACGAAGGGGCAGGCGGTGTTGAGCGGCACGGGAGTTAACACGCCCGTGATGTGTCGCGTGCGCGAACGACTCACGCGGCACGGCGGCGAAACCTTCGACGCGCCCGCAGAGTGGGCGAAATGGCACACCGACGGCGCGCGTTCGCGCCGCGAACAGGAAACGGCCGTTTTGTCGCAAGGGCGGACAAACAAAAAAATTGAGAAAGTCGGCCCCGTGCAGATTTAACGTTCCGAAGTTGAATCCAAAATCTTAAATGCGTTGAGCAATTTCCTTTTTCACTGTTCGTTTTTTCATTCGCTGATGTTAATATGCGGCGCTAATTTCACACGGGCTTTACGGAAGGCAATCCTCACTTAACGAAAAACTTTTCGCGGGCGTACGGTGAAGAGCACGATTGACCTTTGCGCGCGGAAGGCGGGAGCTAAAGATGGCGGAAAACATCATCGCACGGCAGATGCCGGAACAAAGCGGGCGCGTCGCCGAATTGCTGCAGAAACGGCGCGACGAACTTCTCAACAACTGGATCAAAGACCGCCTTGAGTCGGGCGATTTCCGCGAAGAGTTGATCTCAAAGAAAGAGTTGCGGCATCAGTCGCGTCAGATCATTGACATGCTGGCGCAAGCCATCCGGGATTCCGGCGCGAGGGATTTCAGTTCCGCCGAGTTTGACGAACTGCGCTCGTTCCTCAACGAGATTTCCCACGAACGCGCCGTTAAAGGTTACACGCCAATCGAGAACGCTTCCTATGTGCTCGCCCTGCGCAACGCCCTGCGCCCGATGCTCGCGGAAGAACACGAAGGCGACTTCGCCCTGTTCGTCGCCGACATAGCTTACTTCGCCGAACTGATTGACCGGATGAGTTTGGTAATGATCGAAAACTATCTTCGTTCGCGCGAGGAGATCATCCACCAGCAGCGCGCCGACATGATGGAACTCTCGACGCCCGTCATCAAGGTGTGGGACAAAATCCTCACGCTCCCCATCATCGGCACACTCGATTCACGCCGCGCGCAAGTGATGATGGAAGCCCTGCTGCAAAAGATCGTCGAAACCAGCTCAACCATCGCCATCTTAGACATCACGGGCGTGCGCACGATGGATACGCTCGTCGCCAATCACCTCATCAAGACTGTGACGGCCGCGCGTCTCATGGGCGCGCGCTGCATCCTCACCGGAGTCTCGCCCGCGATTGCGCAGACGATGGTGCAACTCGGCATTGACCTCACGCAGATCACGACGCGCGCGCAGATGTCCGACGGCATCAAGCTCGCGCTGGAGATGAGCGGGCGCGCCGTCGTCTCGGCGCGGGCGCTGTCGGTGATGATGCAGAAAGGGACTAACGGCACGAGCAGCGATAACGCAACTGTCAACACCACGCGGCTCGCCGCGCAAGGCTCCGGCATCGTTGATGAAAACAACCTGCGCGAGCGTCGTTGATGTTTACCCCAAGCCTAGGCAAATTAGTTCGCGTCGTTTCGTGTGAGTTCGCGGTTAATTTCCGTAACATCTTATCCGATACAAGCACCAACGAAAGATTATCAACCGATTAACATCGCCCGAACTTTTGAACCGTGCGATGTCGA
>JACCYN010000370.1 GCA_013696465.1 Pyrinomonadaceae bacterium | reverse complement strand
TTCTCATACCCGACGCCCGGCGTCTCAACGCCGAAGCGCACAAACGCCGACTTCTTCGCGGCGCTCCGCACCGGCGCAAGCGCCAACGGCACAATTCGTTTTGAAGACCCGGCGCTCGAACCGCTCTTTCCGAGTTATGCGTCTGTGCCCGATATGCCGTGGAAGAGCGCGCCTACCACCGGCTACGCAATGGGCTTCGTCAAACGCGACGACGGCGCGGCCTCAGATGGCGCGACCGTCACAATCGAAAACATCGAGACGGGTGAGACGCGCACGACCACAACGGACGGCGGCGGCTTCTACGGCTTTTTGAAACTCGCGCCCGGCGCGTATCGCGCAACCGCGCAAATCGGCGATGAGACTTTCTACACGGGCGTTTTTAGCGTTACGCCCGGCGCAGTCGCCACCGCCGACGCGCGCCGCGACGCGGCCGCGCCGACGACCGTCGCCACGATCAATCCGTTCGCCCCGAACGGCGCGAACGGTTGGTACACAAGCGACGTAACCATCACGCTCGCCGCGACAGACGATCTTTCGGGCGTCGCGCGCACCGAGTATTCGACGGACGGCGGGGCGACGTGGCAGACGTATGCGGGCAGTTTAATTATCAACACGGAAGGAGCGTCAACTATCAGTTATCGCTCGGTTGATCGCGCGGGCAACGAAGAGACGGCGCAGAGCGTAACGGTGAAGATTGACAAAACAGCTCCGGTCGTAACGCTCGCCGCTAACCCGTCCTCGATCTGGCCGCCGAACGGAAAGATGATTGACGTTACCATCAGCGGCACAGCCTCAGACCTCGTTTCCGGTTTGGCGGGTGTTACTTACGTTGTAACGGACGAATACGGAAAGCCCTTGAGCATCGCGCCGCGCACGCTCGAAGGAAACTCCGCGACGTGGACGGAGACACTCAGCGTCGAAGCCCGCCGCAATGGTAATGACAAAGACGGACGACACTATCTCGTCACCGCAACCGTCAGCGACATGGCGGGCAACACCACTACCACCTCGACCGAAATCGTTGTGCGGCACGATAACGGAAAGTAAGGGGCAACGCTTAAACAAAAATGAGCAATAGGATAGCGCCGCGTTAATGCAGCTTCTTCAACATGCATTAACGCGGCGCTGTCAATTCAACGCAACGGCTCGAAGCGATGTCACCGCGTGTCTGCGGTAAGTTGTTCGGGTTCGTTCGTGGCGCGTTTTCTCTGAAAGAAATTATGAAAAGCGATTCGGAAACTTTCGTGCTTCGCGGCGCGCGCCTTGTCTTGCCCGACGCTTCGATTGAAGCCGAACTGCTCGTTGAAGCGGGGCGCATCCGGCGAATCTTTGAACGGGGGGCGGTCCACTCCCAGTTGACGGGCGAAGCGTTAAATCTCGACGGGCTAACTCTTTTCCCCGGCTTCATTGACGTACACATTCACGGCGCAACGGGAGTTGACGTGATGGAAGCTTCGCCGGACGATCTACAACGCGTCTCCTGCTTTCTCGCCCGTCACGGCGTGACTGCGTGGCTGCCGACGCTCGTACCTGCGCCGGATGAAGATTACGCGCGCGCCGTGAATTCGATTGGGGCTTTAATGAACGATCAAGCAAAGCGCCAGACGGCAGCGCGCGTGCTCGGCCTGCACTACGAAGGTCCTTTCGTGAGCGAGCGGCAATGCGGCGCGCTGCGCACAAAATACTTCCGCACATTCTCTGAAACGTCTGCGCTCGATTTTCTCCGCACGGTTGAGTTTGACAACGCGAAACACATGATCACGCTTGCACCGGAAGTGAAAGGCGGAATCCCGCTCGTCCGTGAATTGCGAAAACGCGGCTTCGTCGTTGCCATCGGTCACACGTGCGCCGACGCGGAAGTTTTAGACAGGGCGTGCGCGGCGGGCGCGAGTCACATGACGCATTTCATGAACGCGATGTCGCCGCTTCATCACCGCACGCTCGGCGCGGTCGGCTGGGGACTCATGCGCGACGACGTGACGTGCGACGTGATCGCCGACGGCGTGCACGTCGCGCCTTTGATGTTGCAACTGATCATGCGCTGCAAGACGGCAGAGCGCATTGCGCTCATTAGCGATTCGGTCGCGCCGACTGGATTGGGCGACGGCGAATACCGCATGTGGGATGAAACGATCAAAGTCGAGGCCGGGCGCACAAGCAACGAGGCGGGGAGCATCGCCGGAAGCGTGATCACGATGGCTGATGCCGCGCGCACGATGCGCAAGATCGGCGCGTCCGATCAGGATATTGCTCGCATGGCTTCGTTTAATCCGGCGCGCTTGCTCGGCGTTGAAGGGGAATGCGGGACGATTGAGGAAGGCAAGCGCGCCGACCTCGTTGCGTTAGACGCGGAGGGCAATGTGAGATTAACGATCATCAGCGGAAGCGTCGCCTTTGACGGAAGGCAAAAGTAAAAGAGCAAAAACGATAACACGCCGGAAGGCATGAGTCTTTAACATGAAATTCGTCATTTGGGATTGTTCATTTCAAATCTGAAATTCTTTTGTCTCAAATCAAAGCCCAAGCTTCGTCCTAATCTTTGTTTTTCTATTTTTCCTTCTGATAAAGTCCGGCGCGTTCGTATGATTCGTCGAGAAGTTCAACCGGATGACACACGCGCAAACGGTTCATCCCGGCGAGTCGCGCGCCCGCCGCGATCTGCATGTGGCAACCGGGATTGCCCGTCGCCAAAACTTCCGCGCCCGTCTCTTTAATATGCTCTAACTTCTCCTTCAGCACGCGCTCTGCCATCTCCATCTCTAAAAGGTTATAAACGCCCGCGCCGCCGCAACAAACCTCGCTGCCCGCGAGCGGAACGAAACGCAAGTCGGGAATCAAACTCAACATCTTGAGCGGGGCTTCGCTCGCCCGTTGCCCGTAGAGCAGATGGCACGATGCGTCGTAGGTCGTTACGCTTTCATCCGACTTTGCGCCCTGACGAAGCGACGCGCCGTTTGTGTTCTCTATCGCCTCCAACTGCTGGCTGATGTCGCGCACGCGGCGGCTGAAGAGTCGCGCTCGTTGTGCATAATTTTCGTCGTCGGCAAGCAGATGATCGTAAGACAGGAGCATCGCGCCGCACCCGCCCGCGTTGGTGATGACGGGCGCGCTGCCCGCGTCGGCGAAAGCTTCGATGTTGTGCCGCGCGAGCGTGCGCGCACCTTCCATGTCACCCGCGTGCGCGTGTAGCGCGCCGCAACAAACTTGCTTTTGCGGTGCGGTGACTTGGCAATCGTTCGCTTCCAACACGCGCCGCGTCGCGTGGTTAACGCGCGCGAAAAGACTTTCCGTGACGCACCC
>JACCYN010000206.1 GCA_013696465.1 Pyrinomonadaceae bacterium | reverse complement strand
GACGATCACGGGATTTGCGCCGGGGCGATCTTCCTCCGGCGTGAAGACGCGCCCGACGGCTGCATTCACGCCGAGCATCGGAAAGAGTTCGGCGGAAACGTCCGCGCCGAGAATGCGCTCCGGCTCGCCGCCGCCGCTCGTCAAAGCGGTGCCGACCTGAGCGTAAGCCGCGAGGTACTGCAAGGTTTGCGCTTGTTTTTTGTAATCGAGAAAATCCGGGTAAGAGAGCGGCGCATCGCTCGGCGCGTCCAGCGCGGCACTGCTCCGGTTCTCGCTGTAGAGCATCACCAATCGCTCCGCGTTTTCATACGGCAATGGGCGCAGCAACACGGCGTTAACGATTGAGAAGATCGCCGTGTTCGCGCCGATGCCTAAAGCAAGGGCGAGCACCGCGACGAGCGTGAAGCCCGGATTCTTCAAAAGCATCCGCGCGCCGTAACGAGCGTCTTGCCAGATTGTCCTCATCATCTTTTACCTCCACGCTCTTGCAGCGTCACCGTTTATGCCGAAGCCGTTTGTTGTTAAGTTAATTCATTTCACCTTCATCACGACGAACGTCAGATCGTCATGCTGCTCCGTCCCCTTGCTCCATCCGCGCACCTCTTCTTCTATCCGGCGGCGCACGTCATCCGCCGACCGCAGCGCACTGGAAATTAAAATCTCTCGCAAACGTTCTTCGCCAAACTCTTCGCCTTCCGCGTTAAAGGCTTCGGTGACGCCGTCCGTGTAAGCTACAAGCAAATCGCCTTCGTGCAACCGGATCGTTTCCTGTTCATAAAAGCTTTCGCTAAAAACCCCGAGCACCGTGCCGCCCGTCTCCAATTTAGAAATTGATTTCGCGGGCTGGCGCTCGATGCCCTGCGCGAACGGCGCAACCGAAACGCCGCCGGATTTGTTTGTTGTAAACGGTTGCGGTACATCGGGCGACGAAGCGCGGCTCGCATTTAAGCTTTGCAAACTCCCCAACGTGGATTCGTACTCGCGCCTGCGGCTGTGCAAGAGCAGCGGCGCGTTGTGTCCGGCGTTCGTGTAAGTCAAAATTCGTTTCGCGCCGTCGTACTGCGCGTAGAAGAACGTGGCGTAACTCGCTTCGTTCGTTGACCTGTAAATCAAACGATTCATCGTCGAAACCAAGTCCGCGAGCGAGTTATCACCCGTCTGCGAAGCAGTCGCTTGACTGCGCAGAGAAGCTTGCACGATTGACATCAAAAGCGCGGCCGAGATTCCTTTGCCCGCAACGTCGGCGATGGCGACGCCTGTCTGCCCGTTCTCAAGCTGAAGAAAATCGTAGTAGTCGCCGCCCACTTCGCGCGCCGGGCGGCAGTAACCCGCAAGCTCCAGCCCTTCAACTTCCGGCGCGCTTGCGGGAAACAATCGTTGCTGCACTTCGCTCGCAACGGCCAACTCTCTTCGCAGACGCTCCTCTTCAACCATGCGACCGACGAGTTTGGCATTCTCGATGATGAAACCAATCTGCCCCGCGATTGTCATCAACATCCCCTTATCTTCCGGCGAAAAATCTCTGCCCGTTCGCCGCGCGCCAAGCGAAACGATACCGACCAGCCGATCTTTCATCATCACGCTTAACAACAATCGTGAATTAATGCGTTGCAATGTTTCCGCTTCGCGGCGGCGCGCTTGCAGTTCCGCGTCGTTGCTTTCGCCGAGCGCACGCTCCCAGATTTCAAAATCCGCTTCATCGATCTTGAGCGGGATCGCCAAACGCTTCAGCCGCCTGACGACAAAATCATTTCGCCCCAACACCATCGTTTGCGCGTCCAAGCCTTCAACTAATGTCTGCCCATTTCTTTCAGACGTGGTTGAACAACTCGTGCAAACGTAGTCGCCCGTCTTGTCGTCCAAAACAAAGATCGAGATGTTATCCACGTGGAGGGCGTTCTCAATTTTTTCCGCGACAAGGTTAAAGAGTTGATCGAGCGTCGTAACGCCGCGCGCCGCATAACCAAGATCAGAGATGATCTGCCGCTCATCGTAGCGTTCCGGGAAGAATCGTCTTTCGACGACCCGCACTAAGCGGCGACGGGCGAGGACATGAAACGCAGCAAAGAGCAGAACTAAAATGGTCGCCGCCCAAAAGTCTGCCCGGCTGCCTAGACGGTCGAGCGCGGCGGCGCGTTCGCCTGTTAATAAAAAGCTCAAAGAGAGACACAGAAGAACGGTCTCGGCACACGCCAAAAGAAGTTCGGGCGAAACCTGACGTCGAACGTCTTCCTTAAACTTCCGCGCTCGCGCCCTGACAATTCTCCGCAACCTTTTCATCGTTCTTCATTCGTATCTGAGCGCGATCATCGGATCGACGCGCATCGCACGTCTGGCTGGAATGTAACAAGCGAGCAGCGCAACAACGGCAAGCAGCAACGCGACGCTCGCAAAAGTCACAGGGTCGGTTGCGCTTACGCCGTAGAGCAAACTCGCCATTAAGCGCATAAGAATGAATGAGGCGACGAGTCCGATGATGATGCCTACTACGACGAGCATCATGCCTTGCCCGACGACGAGCTTAAGCACGTCTTTTCTTTGCGCGCCTAAAGCCATACGCAAACCGATCTCGTGTGTGCGTTGTGTGACGGCGTAGCTCAACACGCCGTAAATGCCGATAGCGGCGAGAAGCAAAGCGACTCCGGCAAAGAACGTCAAGAGCGTCATCGAAAGTCTTTGTGTGGCAAGCGACTGAGCGAGCGTCTGCTCCATCGTATTGATGTTATAGACGGGCTGGTTGCGATCTACCGCCTGCACTTCGCGCCGCACGGCAGCGGCTAAAGTTAAAGGATCAATGGCGGTGCGAATGATTAAGTTCATACGACCGCCCATCGAGGGCAACACCGAATCGGGAGCTTGATTAAAAGGTAAATAGAGTTGCGGCTGGATGCGCTCAGTGGCGTCTAAGCCGAAATGCTTAACGTGTGCGACGACGCCGACGATCTCCGTGCTCGGATTGTTGTCGTTGCCCGCAAGACGTTGCCCAATCGGGTCTTCATTCGGAAATTGCTGTCGCGCAAACGCTTCGTCAATCACGGCGACGCGCGGGCTGCCCTGTGTATCTTGCGAGTTGAAGAATCTTCCTTTGATCAGTCGGATGCCCATCGCTTGCAAATAATCGGGACTCGTAACGTAGAACATCGTCTGCGGTTGCTTGCCGGGTTCGGGCTTCGGTCTGCCTTCGATTGCAAACGAGGTGTCGGACGCGCCGAGCAAAGGCAGACCGTTTGAGTGAGCAACAGCCTCAACGCCCGGCAACGCAGCAAGCCTCTGATTCAATTCAGTGAAGAAGTCAGAGACTTTGCGTCCTTCGTCTTTTCCTGCCATGCGTGCGATCTGCACTGTCAGAAGTTTGTCAGGATTAAAGCCCGGATCGGTATCGAGGATGCGCAGGAAACTTTTTACTAACAATCCTGCGCCAACGAGCAGCACAAGCGAGAGCGCGACTTCAGTGATGATGAGCAGATTACGCGCCAATCCTCTGCGCGGACTTGCGCCTGCGCCGCGTCCGCTCTCCTTGAGCGTTTCGTTCAAATCGGTTTTCGAGGCTCCGAGCGCAGGCGCTAATCCGAAGATGATGCCTGTTAAAATAGAGATCAAGAAGGTGAAGATAAGGACGCTTGTATCCAATTTGATCACGGCTACTGTCGGAAGACTATCAATGCTCGCTGTCCGCAATACATCAATTCCCCATAGCGCCAATAGCAATCCGATTATTCCGCCGAGACATGCGAGCAGAACGCTTTCAGTTAAGAGTTGTCGCACGATGCGCATCCGACCCGCGCCGAGTGCTGCTCTGATCGCGATCTCACGCCCGCGCGCTGCCGCCCGCGCCAAAAGCAAATTGGCGACGTTGGCACACGCGATGGCAAGCACAAATCCGACCGCGCCAAGCAGAATCAGTAACGATGTGCGAACATCTTCGACGAACACTTCCCGCAGAGGCTTCAGCGTCGCGCTATTGCCCGCCATGCTGTACTGCTGCGAGATGCGTTGCGCCATATTGATGAGTTCGCTTCGCGCTTGTTCGACCGTCACGCCCGGCTTGAGGCGCGCGATGGCGTAGATGCCCGGATGACTTCCGCGCTCCATCATCTCGTCTGCGCGCAAGCCGATTGGCACGAAAATATCGGTCGGAGTGCCGAAGCGATAGCTTGAAGGCAACACACCGATCACTGTGTAACTTTGATCGCTCAACGTTAGCTGCTTTCCGACGAGCGACGGATCAGAGCCGAAACGTCGCTTCCACAAACCGTCGCTCACAATGCAGACGCGGTTCGCGCCCGGTCGATCTTCTTCCGCCATGAAACTTCGCCCCAGAGCAGGTTTAACTCCGAGCACGTCAAAGAACTGTGCCGACACCGCCCTTCCCGGCAGACGCTCCGGCTCGTTAACGCCAATTAAGTTTAGGCTGCGAAACTGCATTGCGGCGATGCTGGAGAAAACCCCGTTTTGCTCGCGCCAATCGAGAAAGTTCGGATATGAGATGGACATCTCCGGCACTTGCGGGCTGTCCTCCGATAATCTAACGAGGCGGTCAGGGTCTTCGTAAGGAAGCGGACGCAGAAGCACCGCGTTAACGACGCTGAAGATCGTTGTGTTTGCGCCGATGCCTAAAGCCAACACCAACACGACAACGGCTGTGATACCGGGATTCTTCAACAACATCCTCACAGCGAATCGTATGTCTTGCCACAGCGTATTCATAATTCACCTCAATGCTTTCTGCGTGTAAAATCATTCGTATCTAAGTGCGATCATCGGATCGATGCGCGCGGCGCGCCGTGCCGGGATGTAGCTGGCGAGAAATGCAACGACCGTGATCAGCAATGACACTGCCGTGTAAGTTGCAAAATCAATCGCGCTCACGCCGTAAAGAAGACTCGCAAGAAAGCGTGTCAAAACGAAAGCCGCCAGCAGTCCGACGCCAACGCCGATTAAGCACAACACCAACCCTTGCCCGACGACGAGACGCAACACATCACGCCCTTGCGCGCCCAGAGCCATCCGAATGCCGATCTCATGCGTGCGCTGCGTTACCGAGTAGCTCATCACGCCGTAGATGCCGACCGCCGCGAGGATGAGCGCGAGCGCGGCAAAGACGGACAGCAACAGCACGTTGAAACGCCGCTGCGCGATTGATTCGGCGAGGAACTGCTCCATCGTCTGAATGTTGTAGACGGGTTGATCTTTATCCACCGCCTGCACGCTGCTTCTGATCGCGGCGGTCAAGCCGGACGGGTCGGAGGCGGCGCGCACCACGAGAGACATCCCTGATGAAGTGCCCGCGAGATAACCCGGCGCGTTCTGAAGGTAAGGCATGTAAGCTTCCGGCTTCACGTCCGCGTCCAACCCGTAGTTACGAACATCGTCCACGACCCCGACGATCTCTCGCCAGTCGGTAGGGCCGCTCAAGCCGAGCCTTCTGCCGATGGGGTCTTCAGCGCCGAAGAACTGCTTCGCTAAAGTCTCGTTGATGACGACGACTCCGGGAGCGTCCTTCGTGTCGCGTTCGGTGAATTGGCGACCTTTAACGAGCCGGATGCCGAGCGCGCGAAAGTAGTCGGGGCTGATGGAGTGGTAATCGGTGAGCGGCTTTCCTCCCGGCGCGGACGGGGCGCGCCCTTCGACCTCAAACCCGGTCGAGCTGCCTCCGTAAAGCGGCAGATCGGTGGTTACGCCCGCAAACTGCACGCCCGGCAAACTCTTAATGCGTTCGAGAGTTTGCTGAAAAAACGCCGCCTGCTGCTCGCCGCCCGCGTATTTCGAGACGGGCAGCGCCAACGACATCGTCAGCACATTGTCGGGATCGAAACCCGGATCGACTTCCAACAAGCGCACGAAGCTTTTGATCATCAACCCCGCGCCCACCAGAAGCACGAGCGATAGGGCGACTTCGGATACCACAAGCAAGTTGCGCACGCGCTGCCGATTCCCGCCGCCCGTCGCGCTTCTTCCGCTTTCCTTAAGCGTGTCGTTCACATTTGCGTTTGAAGTTTGCCACGCGGGGATGAGTCCGAATATGAGACCCGTCAGCAGCGATAACAGGAAGGTGAAAGCAAACACCCAACGGTCGATGCCGATCTGAGTTAGGCGCGGAATGTTCGCGGGCTTGAGCGCGACGAGCAGATCGAGTCCCCACCACGCGAGAAGAAATCCGAAGGCTCCGCCAAGCAACGCCAGCAACAAGCTTTCCGTCAGCAACTGCCGCACGACTCTCATGCGACTCGCGCCGAGAGCGTTGCGAATCGCGATCTCTTTTTGCCTCGCGGCGGCGCGCGCCAAAAGCAAGTTCGCCACGTTCGCGCACGCGATGAGCAACACAAAGCCGACCACGCCCAAGAGCACGAAGAGCACCTGTTGGACGTTGCCGACGATCTGCTCGTTGAGCGAGATCAGTTTTACGCCGATACCTTCGTACTGCTCCGGGTATTGCTGTCGTTGCTGGCGGGCGATCCCGTCCATCTCCGCTTGCGCGCCCGCGAGCGTCACGCCGGGCTTGAGGCGCGCGACGACGGAAATAAAGTTCGTATCGCGCGTCTTTCTTTCGGCGTGGCTAAAGGCTATCGGCGTCCAGAGTTCAGTCCGCGCGCCCGGAAACGAAAAGCCCGACGGCATCACGCCGACAACAGTAAACTTCTGATCATTAAGCGCGATTGTCTTCCCCGCGATGTTGGGGTCTGCGCCGAAGCGACGCTGCCACAAGCCATGACTGATTACGACGACCTGATTGCTTCCGGGTTGATCTTCTTCAACTAGAAAGGAGCGACCGAGAGCCGGACGAACGCCGAGCAACTGAAAGAGATCGCTTGAGACGCGCGAGCTGATGATCCGCTCCGGCGCGTCTCCGCCCGTAAGATTAAAGCTCCGGCTCGTGTAGGCGGCCATACCTTCAAAGACTTTATTCTGCGCACGCCAATCGAGGAAGCTGGCGGGCGAAGTAGGAGCTTTGTCGAGTTGCGGCTGCGTTCCCCAAATCTGCACAAGCTGTTCGGGCTTCTCGTAAGGCAGAGGGCGCAAGAGTACGGCGTTGACCACAGAGAAGATCGAGGTGTTTGCCCCGATGCCAAGCGCGAGCGCGAACACGGCGATGAACGTCACGCCGCGATTCTTCAGCATCATGCGAATGCTGTAACGAACATCGTTCAAAAATCCGCCCATGACCTTCACCTCC
>JACCYN010000205.1 GCA_013696465.1 Pyrinomonadaceae bacterium | reverse complement strand
ATTAAGTTGCCGACGTTTTAACTTTTGCAAGACTCCCGCCCGCGTCCCTCGCCCTCTCTCATCGAGAGTGCAAGTCAAGAGCGCGGGCGGACGATTGAATGAAAACATCTCCCAGACCTTGATGTTGAATTTTAGGATTTTAATGAGCAATACACAGATGATTTTCGGTTTCCCTCACAGAGCACGCCGCCCGCAACGCGGGGCGCAACGTCTCGTTCTCGCTTTACTGCTTTTCTCGATGATCGCTTTCGCCCCCGCCGGTGTCTTCGCGCAGCGAAACAAAACGAAGACTTTCCCGGTGCGCCCCGACGTGCGCCTCGAACTCAAGAACCGCTCCGGCACGGTGACGGTCGAGGGCTGGAATCAAAATAAGATCGAGATCACGGCCAGCATGGAATCGTCTGCCGCTCACTTCGCGCCGAGCGCGAGCAACGACGCGGTGGAGATTGACATGATGAGCACGAACGCGCGCGGCGACGTGGGCGACGTTAACTTCCGCATTCGCGTGCCCGTCAATTCAACCGTTGACATTCAAACTCTGCGCGGCAACATCACCGTGCGCGGCGTGCAAGGCGCGATGGTGCGCGCGCACGTCACGAGCGAGGGCGACGTGGAGTTGACCGACATTCGCGCCAAACGCGTGATGGCGGAAAACATGATGGGCAACATCACGTTCGTCGGGCAACTGACTGAAAGCGGCTTTTACAAATTCGAGTCAACGCAGGGCGACATCCGCATTCGTATTCCGATGGATTCCGGCTTTCGCCTGATGGCGCTTTCGCGCAGCATCGATCTCGGCGGCTTCGCGCAAATGTTTAACGGCAACAATAACAACCAGCGCCGCATGATCGGTAACGTCGGCAACGGCGCGGCGGAGATTAATGCCACCAGCTTGCGCGGATCGCTTTCGTTTATCCGTTAAGCGTTGCGGAGCGATGATTCGCCGCTTCGCAAACGCTTGATGAAAGTTGTTCCATCTTCGCCCGCAAACTTGAGAACAGCGTGAGCAAGCTTCTGCGAATATCATCCAACCAAACGCTTCGCTTCTTCCTTTTCTTTTCCCTGCTTCTTTCAATCGCCCTCGACGGCCCGGCGCAAAGCCGACGTAAACAACCGACAAACGATACTGCGCCGCCTGCACCGCTTCTTGTGCGCACGGCGACGCGCACCGAAACGCGCCGTTTGGGTTACGGCGGGACGCTCACCCTAACGGGCGCACCCTCCGGCTCGATCACAATCGAAGCGTGGCCGCAAAACGAAATTGAGATCACGGCCGACATCGAACTGCGCGCCGCCCGCGAAGAAGATTTAATGCGCCTCGCTTCCGTCAACAATTTCGTCATCGTTCAAGACACCAACCACATTCGTATCACCACCACCGGCACGCACGACCGCCGTTTTCTGCGCCGCGCCGACAAAAACTTTCCGAAAGAATTGTTGGGCTTGCCTTGGAAAATTGATTACCGCATTCGCGTTCCCGCCTTCACCGACATGGAGATTCACGGCGGGCGCGGCGCGATCAACATCACAAACGTCGAAGGCGCGATCCGTCTCGACGCAGGCGAAAGTCAAACGACGCTCACGCTCGCAGGCGGCGATCTCTTAGCGACAGTCGAACGTGGCTCCATTCTTTTGCGCGTGCCCGTCCGCAGTTGGCGCGGACGCGGAGTTGAAGTGCGACTTGCGCAAGGGCAGATGGACGTAGAGCTTGCGCCGAACTTCAACGCCGACATCACCGCGTCAATCCTCCGCACCGGGCGCATCGAAAATTCCTATTCGTCCCTTCTGCCCCGCGAACCTGAACTCACGCCGCCGACCGAGCGCAACTTGCAGGGACGCGCGGGCGCAGGCGGCGCGCCTTTCTCCTTCACCGTCGGCGACGGCACGCTCCGTATCAAACCTTTCGAGAACAAATAAAGCGAAGTCTTAATAGCATCGCTCTCAAATCCAAATTTACGAATTCCAGATCAGAAATCTCAAATTTGAATTTCCGGCACTTGAGACTTTGCGCTCTGTTCTTTATGCTTCAACGCCCCCCGCGAATTTCACTTGATCTGCGTGGGGCAAGTTCTTCTATTTTCCCTTTTGGTAAATAAATTTATGACCGTCAAATCAGATCGCTGGATTCGCCGCATGGTGGAAGATGATCGTATGATCGATCCCTTCGATCCGAAACTTGTGCGCGAACAGATGGGGCGTCGAATTATCTCTGCCGGAGCGTCTTCCTACGGCTACGACATGCGCCTTGCGGACGATGGCTTTCGCGTCTTCTCACCCATCACGGGGCGCGAGATCGATCCCAAACGCTTCGACGAAGAATCGCTCATCGAACCGCCGCTCCGCACAACGGAAGACGGCTCGTGCTACTACCTCATGCCGCCGCATTCCTACGCGCTCGGCGTCTCCGTCGAAACCTTCCGAATGCCGCGCACCGTCACCGGAATATGTCTTGGAAAAAGCACCTACGCCCGCGCCGGACTCTTGGTGAACACCACGCCCCTCGAAGCCGGGTGGACGGGAAGGCTCGTGATCGAACTCGGCAATCTCGCCGATCTGCCAATCCGCGTTTACGTCAACGAAGGCATCGGGCAAGTCTTGTTCTTCGCGTCGGATGAGGATTGCGATGTCTCTTACGAAGATCGCGGCGGCAAATATCAAGGGCAGACGGGATTAACCTATTCGCGTTTGTGATCCGTAATCTGGTCGGAGGTAGGGATGACGAGCAAAGACACAACGGATTTTCAGCAGACGCTGCAATCGCCCGTGCGCGCCTACCAAGAAGGCTTGGAGTTTTTTATGGGCAAAGGCATCTTGAACGAAACGATCCGCCGCATCACGGTTGAACTTGAACAGAAGGGCATCGCTTACAGCGTTACGGATGCGTTCGCGCTCAACCAACACGGATACCGTCGCTTCACTGAAGATATTGATCTTCTCATGACGCCGGAAGGACTAAAGCGCTTCCGCGAAGAACTCGTCGGGCTGGGCTACCGTCCGGCGTTTCCGGGCGCGACGAGAAAGTTTCGCACGACCGCCGAGAACGTTCCTGTGGAAATCATAACAAGCGGCGAATATCCGGGCGACGGACTGCCAAAGCCGATTCAATTCCACGACCTGGAGCAAGATTGCGTTGTAATTGACGGCATTAAGACCGTCACATTAGAGAAGTTGATTGAACTGAAACTCGCTTCCGGCATCAGCGCGCCCGACCGACTGAAGGATTTAGCCGACGTGCAGGAGTTGATCAAGTTGAAGAACTTGGATGCCGATTTCGCGGCGCGACTAAATCCTTACGTGCGCGAGAAGTTTACGGAACTGCATCGCGGCGTAGCCGACGCGCGCAACCGTGAACGCGGCGAACTTTAACCTGCAAGAAATTGTTTTTCAAAGCTGTCTATCGCTGCGCCCTATTAGAGTCGGATGGGGATTGCGAGTCTCATACGAAGATCGTGGCGGCAAGTATCAGGGGAAGATGGGATCGACGTATTCGCGTTTGTGATTTTTTGTGTGATTGAAAAGCTGATCGGCTTTACGCTTTCGCACGATGACAAGCGTCCCGCTTTCGTCGTCGGCAAGCTGCACGGTGAGCGCGTCGAGAGCTTCGCCCGCCGTGCGCCCCGTAGATTCTTTATCGCCCGCAAAGGCGCGATAGCTGTCCGCTTTTTCGAGCAAGATGGTGATGGTAGTCATAGCAGTTAGATTTTTGCAGTCAAAAAGCTTCTTGTCGGTACGCGCCCAGTCGCTGTAATCCTCAAGCGCAGATTGATGAAACGCGACGAGCCTCACTGAAACTGATCCTGTTCGGGCGTGACGATGTTTTTATTGCGCTCAACGTCCTGAATCGCGTTCATGAGACGTTCGCGGTTCGCCGGAGAGCGCAGCAAGTAATCCGTTTCGTCGCGCTCATAGACGGCTATTTCGATCTCTTTGTCTTTGAACAGCGCTTTGAGCGCGTCGAGAAAACGCGGGTCAAATTCGTCGGCTTTGACTTGGTAAATCGTGTACATCCGTTGCTCCTTCGTCAATCAGCAATTTGATTTTAACACGTCTGAACCCGCGCCAGGAGGTCACGATGCCCCAATTAACGCAAGCTGAGATCAGAAACAACGCTGTCGCTTTCGTTCACGAATGGAAAATTCCGCTTTTGCTTTTAATAAGAACTGAAGCTATCTTGTACAAAATCGCGCGGTAAGATTTGTAATCCGATTTAGAGGCGGTGCCAGCGTAAACGGTCGCTCAATCCGGCGGGAAATGATTTCAACGTCTTAAAGTTTAGCTGTGTTTCATACAATTAACTTGGGCTGGTTCGTGGCGCTCAAAAACAGCAAATAGAATGCCAAAATATGTTGCGTTCCTGCGGGCTATTAATGTCGGCGGTCGTATTGTGAAGATGGATTATCTTCGAGATTTGTTCGCTGCACTTGGGTTCGCTAATGTCGAGACGTTAATCGCAAGCGGTAATGTCATCTTCAGTTCGGCATCCAAAAATACGAAAGGACTCGAACAGAAAATAGAAATCCATCTTCACGAGACGCTCGGCTACAAAGTGGCAACCTTCGTCAGATCAACATCTGAACTCGCGGCCATCGCCCGCTACAAACCTTTCGCCGATTCGGAACTAAACGCCGAAGGCCATACGTTATACATCGGCTTTCTGTCGGCTAAACCCGTTGACGAGGCAAAGCAAAAAATGGCAGCGCACAGGACGGAAGTTGATGAATTTCATTTCCACGGGCGGGAAATTTATTGGCTGTGCCGGAAGAAATTCAGCGAAACTCAGTTTAAGGGAAATCTGGAAAAGCTTCTTGGGATGCAAGCGACACTGCGAAACTCAACGACAGTTAAAAAGATCGCGGTAAAATACTCGTAAAATGATTAAAGCTTACCGCGACAAGTCGCCTCAGGTTCACCCGACCGCCTACGTCGAAGCGAGCGCGCAGATTATCGGTGATGTCGTAATCGGTGAACACGCAAGCGTATGGTTTAACGCGGTCGTGCGCGGCGATGTTTACTACATCCGCATTGGGGCGCGGACGAACATTCAGGACGGCACGGTGGTTCACGTCTCGAACGGGACGCATGCGACTATCTTAGAGGACGAGGTGACGGTCGGGCATAACGCGACGTTGCACGGTTGTTATATTGAGCGCGGGTGTCTTGTCGGGATGGGTTCGATTGTGATGGACGGGGCGCGCATCGGGGAGCGTTCGATTGTTGCGGCGGGCGCACTCGTTGCGCCGGGAACGATTGTTCCGCCGCGTTCGCTCATGATGGGTTCGCCCGCGAAGGTGAAACGGCAGTTGACGGACGAAGAGGTTGCGGGTCTTGATGTCTATTGGCAAAACTACGTCGAGTATAAACGCATCTACCTTGAGGAAGAGGCGGCGCGGGCGTGACATGGGGTTAGGGTAGTTCGATTCGGCGTTTGATGAAATTTGCGGAAGATGCGAAGCGTTTGCAAAGCGGGTTAAGGGGAAGAGTGGTGGGAAAGACACAGCCGGCGCGGGGGATGCGGGACTTTTTGCCTGCCGATGTCAGGCGGCGCGATTATGTGATCAAAGTTATCAAAGAGGTTTACGAGCGTTACGGGTTTGAGCCGTTGGAGACTCCGGCGGTTGAAAATATCGAGACGCTGACGGGGAAGTATGGCGAAGAGGCAGGTCAACTGATCTTCAAAATCTTGCGGCGCGGCGAAGGGGAAAAGACGGGTGAAGCCGATCTTGCGTTGCGCTACGATCTGACCGTTCCGCTGGCGCGCGTCGTGGCGGAACATCGTGAGCGGTTGCCGAAGTTTTTCAAACGCTACCAGATTCAACCCGTGTGGCGAGCGGATCGTCCGGCGCGCGGAAGATTCAGAGAGTTTTATCAGTGCGACGTTGACGTGCTGGGATCAACTTCGATGACGGTCGAAGCCGAGTTGTGCGCGGCGGCGGACGAAGCTCTTTTAAAACTCGGTTTCAATGATTTCACGATTCGCCTCAACCATCGTCAAATTCTGACAGGTGTGCTCGAAGAGGCAGGCGTCAGTCCAGAGAAACATGCGGATACTCTCGTCGCGCTTGATAAGCTTGATAAAATAGGCATACAGGGTGTCGAACATGAGTTTGCGGCGCGCGGGATTGATTACAGGGCTGGGCAGAGGTTGATTGATTTCTTCGCCGTTAAATCAGTTGAAAGGTCGGTACGCCTTGCTGTCCATGAAAGCGGTAAAGCAGAGAGCGAAGATTACAATGCTGATGTGATCAATCGTATCGTTGGCTTTGTCCGCAACCATGAGGGGGGGGCTCGCGGCGTTGAGGAGTTGCAACAAATTATTAAATACGCGAATGCTTCCGGTGTAGGACAGAGAATTAAAGTTGATCCAAGTCTGGCGCGCGGGTTGTCTTATTACACGGGCGCGATCATGGAGATTAGCGTTCCTGATCTCGCCGGTAGTCTGGGCGGCGGGGGACGTTACGATAATCTCGTCGGCATGTTCTCGAACCGCGAAGTTCCGGCGTGCGGCTTCTCTTTGGGGTTGGAGCGCATCATCGTCGTGATGACGGAGAAGGAGATGTTTCCAAAGGCTTTCGCCGATGCTGCCCCGGCAGATGTGATGGTGGCGATCTGGGACGAAGAATCTACGGTTGATGCGCTGCGACTGGCGCGCGAACTGCGCACGGCTGATTTGCGCGTCGAGCTTTACCCGGAAGCTGACAAGTTGAAGAACCAATTTAAGTATGCTTCAACGCGCGGCGTGCGCTTCGTCCTAATGGTCGGGGCTGACGAGAAGGCACGCGGCGAAGTTGCACTAAAAGATATGCAGACAGGGGAGCAGCAAGCCGTGCGACGCGACGCCGCCGGAGCGACGTTGATTGAAAAATTGAAAACAGTGACGGATGACAAATGACAAGCAGGAATAATGCTTCGTCCTATTATTTTCGCTCATCGTTACTTATCACTACATGAATCTTTATGCTGGATAACTTAGGAGACTTACAACGCACGCATTCTTGCGGCGCGTTGCGCGCGGAACACGTCGAACAGCGTGTGACGTTGATGGGCTGGGTAGCGCGGCGGCGCGACTTCGGGCCGCTCACGTTCTTTGATCTGCGCGACCGCGATGGAATTACGCAAGTCGTCTTTAACGAAGAGACGGCGCGAGACGCACACGCGCGGGCGAAAGAGGTGCGCGGCGAATATGTGATCGCAGCTACCGGCACGGTGGTGCGACGCGAAGAAGGGCAGCGCAATCTGAAGATCGCAACGGGCGAGGTGGAAGTGCAGGCGAGTGAAATTTTGCTCCTTAACGACGCGCGCACGCTGCCGTTCCAGCTCGAAGTCGCTTCGCCGTCAGAGACGCTGGCGAGCGAAGAGTTGCGCCTGCGTTACCGCTATCTTGATCTGCGTCGCCCGCAGCTTCAAGCGAACATCCGCCTGCGCCACCGCGTCGTGCAAGAGATTCGGCATTACATGGACGAACACGGATTCACTGAAATTGAAACGCCGATTCTGATCAAATCAACGCCGGAAGGAGCGCGCGATTACGTCGTGCCGTCGCGCCTGCATCCCGGACACTTCTACGCTCTGCCACAATCGCCACAACTCTTCAAGCAGCTTTGCATGATCGCCGGACTCGACCGCTATTTTCAGATCGCGCGCTGCTTCCGCGACGAAGATTTACGCGCCGACCGCCAACCTGAGTTTACGCAGTTGGACGTTGAGATGAGTTTCCCGACGCTCGAAGCAATCTACTCGCTCGTCGAAGGATTGTTCGCGCGCGTGTTTCGTAGTGCGATTGATGTTGAACTGCCCGTGCCGTTTCCGCGGCTGTCTTACGCGGAAGCAATGCGGCGTTACGGCTCGGACAAGCCCGACTTGCGCTTCCGTATGGAGTTGCAAGACCTCGCGCCCGCGCTCGAAGGCACGGCGTTCGCGCCGTTCGCGTCGGTGCTCGAAGCGGGCGGAGAGATAAAGGGCATCGTCGTTAAAGGCGGCTCACATCTTTCGCGTAAAAGCCTTGACGAACTTCAGGAGCACGCGAAGCGTTACGGAGCGGGGGCGCTCGCGTGGATCAAGCTCGGCGATGAATTGTCGTCGTCGCTTCTCAAAGCTCTCGGCGAAGAGACGATCAAGCGGATGGCGGAAACGGCGCGGGCGCAAACGGGCGACGCGGTACTGATCGTCGCTGGCAAAGCGAAAACAGTTGCGGCAAGCCTTGGCGCGTTGCGTAACGAGATCGCCAAGCGCGAAAAGTTGATTCCCGAAAACACTTTCGCGCCGCTCTGGGTGACGGAGTTCCCGATGTTTGAGTTTAACGACATGGACGGGCGCTACTACGCGATGCACCATCCTTTCACGTCGCCTCTGGATGAAGACTTGTCTCTGTTTGAGCGAGCGATTGAGGACGGCGAAACCCAACTGCTCGGAAACTTGCGCGCAAAGGCTTACGATACGGTAATCAACGGGGTCGAAGTCGCGGGCGGCTCGATTCGTATTCATCGGCGCGATGTGCAGCGTTTAATCTTCAAAGCTCTAGGGATGTCGGAAGAGACTGCGCGGCGTCGCTTCGGCTTTTTCCTCGACGCGCTCGAATATGGCACGCCGCCACACGGCGGCATCGCTTCCGGCATCGAACGCTTGATGATGGTGCTCGTGCCGACGGAAAACATCCGCGACGTGATGGCGTTTCCGAAAACCGCATCGGCCGCCGATCTGATGATTGACGCGCCCGGCGAAGTTGACGCGGAACTCTTAAAAGAGTTGCGCATCAAGCTTGCCGAAGATTAAGCGCGTGAACAGAGAACGCACAACGCTTGCAACACTTGTTCTCCGGGGCGCCCATGTTGATGAAATCGTTGCGCACGCGCGCGCCGCGAATCCGAAAGAGTGTTGCGGACTCGTTGGTGGGAGCGACGGTTCAGCGCAGAAAGTTTACCCGCTCGGCAATGTCTCTGCTAATGCGCTCGTCGCTTACGAAGCCGCGCCGGAAGATTTGTTTCGCGCGCAGCGTGAAATGCGCGCGCGCGGCGAGACGCTTTTGGGAGTTTATCACTCGCACCCGCGCGAAGCTGATCCGCTTCCTTCCGCCACAGACGTGCGGCTCGCGTTTTACCCGTCGGCCGTCTATTTTATCGTCGGGCTCGGCGGTGATGCGCCGGTGTTGAGAGCCTTTCGTTTGTATGAACGCGAAGGGCGCTGGGAGCGAGTTGAGTATGGGATCGCAGACGGGTAGAATTTTGTGTGAACCGCGGGCACGGTTCGCTCGTAAGAACGTTGTGTGAATACGCTGATGGAAGAGAATCGAAGCAAATACAATACCGATCCGCTTGACCCGGAGTACGCGGCGCGCCGCACGGAAGAGATGCGAGGGCTGCGGACAGGCGAAGCGCAATCGCCGAACAATCCGGCCGAAGCTCCGACGCGCCATTTTTACGAACCGCCCACTGCGTATCCTTCCGTGTACGCCCAACCGACGCATCAATCGCCGTCACCGCCGCAGCAGCAGCGCGAGCCATTTGCCCCCTCCGCGTTCCACCCGTCGGCGTCTTCGTCGCAACACACGCAAACGCCTCCGACATCACGCCCCGTCAAAGGCATCAGCCTGCCGGAAAACGCGGCGCTCGCGTTGCCTTACGTTCCGTTCTTCATCGGCGCGGCGATTGCCGCCATCGAGCTTTTCTTGGTGCCGCGAACTGAAACGCGCACGCGCTTTCACGCCGCGCAAGCTCTCGCTCTGCACTTGGCGGTAACGGCGGCCGGATTCATTTTGCGCATTGTGTATTCAGTCGCATCGGGCGCGTTCGGCGGCGTCTCGTCGAAGATGGTGTGGCTTTTCTGGTCGCTGTTCTCCTTAGCGACCACCATCTATTTCATCGTCTGCCTTGTCCGCGCGTGGAAGGGCGAGAATCGCGTTATCGAACCGCTCGCCGACCTCACCCGTTGGCTTAACGAGAAGATCGAGCCGCGCAAATAAAATAGAAGCGCAAACTTTCCGCGTCCTGTGTTACTCTCTACCCCAAGGTCGCCTCCCCGCGCCTTGCTTGTCGCTTAAAATCCCCCCCGAAAACGGCATAATCGCACGCAAAATCTGGAAGATAAGCCGAAGCCAACCCCTGCATGTCACCCTTCATCAAAAGAGTTGCCCCAAGCGCAGAACTCCCGCGCCGGGTATTTGGAAAAAATGAATCGGCGCACCCTCCCCTTGCGCGGGCGAGCAAGATTTCAGGCTTCGCTCTTTGCTGTAAAAAGAAAAAATGGGGGATGCCTTAGAAGTTCGAGCGGCGCTGTCTCCCATGAAATTTAGGGTCTCACGCGCCGCTTTCGATTTTGTTGTAAATAAACGCGCACACTCTTGTTGACGCGCTTTGGTAGGGAGGAACGAAAGATAATGACAGCAAGTAACAGACGCCTCGTCGTCCGCGCGATGCAAGCGTGGCTGCTGATGTTAGCCATCTACGCTGCGCCGATGTCCGCTTTAGCGCAGACGAGAATCAATTATCGCTCGAACAAATACAAAATTACGGACGACGTGCGAGCCGGTCAGCAAGCTTCGGCCGAAATCGAACGGCAGCTACCGCTTTTGCGCGATGGTTACATTGATAATTATGTTGACCGCATCGGACGACAACTCGTCCAAGCGATCCCGCCGGATTTTCAACACCCTGAATTCCGCTACTCGTTTACGGTCGTCAACACACGCGACGTTAACGCCTTCGCCTTGCCGGGCGGGCCGATGTACATCAATCGTGGACTCATCGAAGTGGCGCGCAACGAAGGCGAACTCGCTGGCGTAATGGCGCACGAACTTAGCCACGTCGCGCTTCGTCACGGCACGGCGCAGGCGACGAAGGCGGAGAAGTTGCAGTACGGCGCGATTGCCGGGGCGATCTTGGGGTCGGTCATCGGCGGCGGTCTCGGTCAAGTAATCGGGCAGGGCACGCAGCTCGGTCTCGGCACTTACTTCCTCAAGTTCAGCCGTGAGTATGAAACGGAAGCCGACATTCTCGGCGCGCAGATCATGGCGCGCGCCGGATACGATCCGCGCGATCTCGCGAACATGTTTCGCACATTGCAACAACAGGGCGGCAGCGGACGCGGCGGCCCCGAATTCATGAGCAGCCACCCGAACCCAGCTAATCGCCTCGCGCGCATCAATCAAGAGGCGGCGCTTCTGCGCACCTCCGGCGACCGCGTGAGCGACAACCGTCAGTTCGCGCAAGTGCAATCGCGCCTGCGCTCGCAGGGTCGCGCACCCTCGATGGAAGAGATCGCGCGCAACGGACAACGCTATCCGCCGGGACGCGGCGGCGCGGATTATCCCGAAGGTCGTCTTGGTCGCGTCGAGTATCCTTCAGGACGCTTCCGCACCTATACGGAAGGCAATAATATGTTGCGCGTCTCGGTGCCGGAGAATTGGCGGCGGTTGCCGTCGCAAAACTCGATCTGGTATGTGCCGGAAGGCGGCTACGGGCAAGGTCAACAGGGCGGCGGCGCGGTGTTTACGCACGGAACGGAGATCGGATTTTCCGCAACGCGCAGTAATGATTTGCGTCGTGAGACCGAACAGTATTTGCAAGATTTAGCGCAAAACAATCCGAACTTGCGTCAGCAATCGAGATTACAGAACGCCTCGGTTGCAGGGCGTGACGGCTTGGCGATGACCTTCTCGAACACGAACGAAGCCACGGGGCAGCGCGAGATCGTCACGGTCGTGACGGCGATGATGAGAAACGGGGCGGGCATGTTCCACATGATCGCGGTTGCGCCGGAGAGTGATTATCGCCAATTTCAACCTGCATTCAACAACATCCTCCGCTCGGTTCAATTGAGCGATTAAGAAAAACCATTGCGGAGTGGGTAAACACGGAAGCGAGAAGCCTTTCAATTGAAAGGTTTCTCGCTTCTTATTTTTACAAACTGAAAAAGTTCAGCGAAAGATTTTATATCGTCGAAACGGCGCGTTCTTAGTCTGGAGTTTCTTCCGCTCTTTTGGCTTCTTGCCACAACGCTTCCATCTCATCGAGCGTTGAGTTATCGAGCGATTTTCCCCCTGCTGCGAGTCGCTCTTCGACGTAGCGAAAGCGGCGGCGAAACTTGCTGTTCGTCAATTTAAGCGCGGCTTCCGGTTCGACTTTCAAATGGCGCGCGATGTTGGCGACCGCAAAGAGCACGTCGCCAACTTCCTCGCGGACGCGAATCGCTTCGGCTTCATTCGTGCCTTCGCACTCTTTGATCGCAGCACGAAGTTCGCCCAACTCTTCGTGGAGTTTGTCGAACACTTGATCCACGTGCTCCCAATCGAAGCCGACGCGCGCCGCCTTCGTCGTTAGTTGATGCGCTTCCATCAGCGCCGGGACTTTAAGGGAAACGCCGTCGAGAAGCGACGCTTTCTTCGTTTCGTCCTCTTTCCCGGCGGCGCGTTTCTCTTCTGCTTTGATCGCTTCCCAGTTGCGCAAAACTTCTGCCGTGTCGTCGGCGCGCGCCGTGCCGAAGACGTGCGGGTGACGACGCACCATCTTCGTGTGAATCGCTTCGACAACATCTTCAATCGTGAAATCGCCTTGCTCGCTTGCGACCTGCGCGTAGAACACAATTTGAAACAGCAGATCGCCGAGTTCGCCTTGAAGTTCGGCGGAGCGACCGGCGCGCGCCGCTTCCACCGCCTCGAAAGCTTCGTAGGCTTCTTCCAGCAGCATCGGCGCGAGCGTGGCGTAAGTCTGCTCACGATCCCAAGGGCAACCGTCGGGAGCGCGCAGGCGGCGCATGAGTTGAATCAGATCGTCGAACGTAACTTTTGTTGTTGCCATCGAATGTAAACTTGATTGCGATCCGTTGTTGTGCTTTCCCGTCGAGATTGTAGTCGGTCGCTCGGAGGCGAAGCAAGACGTTTGCTCTTGTGCCAGCGCGGGCGCGCGTGTTTGCCCGTTGGCGGAGAAGGGTGTTAGCATCATCCGTTAAGCAACAATGAAATTTTTCAGCACATATTTTGTTTCAAGGAGTTTTTCCGATAAGCGTTATGAGCGAAGAGAAACCAACATTTAAGGTTACGGATCGCCGCCTGTTTAACCCTGACGGCTCGCCGCGCGACATCGAGCGCGAGACAATAGAACCCATCACAATCGGCGACGTTTCAAGCGCAACTTTAACCACGAGCGCAACCGCGAACACTGCGACAGCCATCGCCGCCGCAAACGCCGACGAGCGTTTCGCGCAAATTGAAACTGCTCGCGCCGCCGCGACAGGGACGAACCCGATGTTTCTCGAATTGATGATGTTCGTCGCCGAAAACTCGGCGGCGATGATGAGCGGACATCCGCAGTTCGGCGGCGAAGTTAATCTGCCCGTCGCCAAGCAGTTTATTGACATGCTCGGCGCGCTCTACGAGAAAACGAGCGGCAATCTTTCAACTGAAGAACAGACCGGACTCGACAGCCTGCTTTCGCAGTTACGTATGCAGTACGTTCAGCTATCAAGCGCGCCTCCGACTACTGCACCGCGCGGGTTCACAGGCGACGACATCACCGGGGGAAGATAGCAAGAAAGTGAAGAGTAATGAGCGATGAGTTAAGAACAAGGTTTTTCTCATTACTCTTCACTCTTCAGTTATGAAACTGACTTTTCTCGGCACAGGCACTTCGACGGGCGTGCCGACCATCGGTTGCGATTGCGAGACGTGCATATCCTCCGACCCACGCGACAAGCGTCTGCGCGTTTCCGTCCTCGTCGAGCACAAGGAAAGAATCGCGCTCGTTGATACGTCCGCCGACTTCCGCCAACAGGCCCTCCGGCACAACATCCGGCGGCTCGACGCCGTGCTTATCACCCACTCGCACGTTGACCACATCTTCGGCCTTGACGACGTGCGACCGTTGAATTTCCGTCACGGCGCGCTCGGCGTTTACGCCGAAGAGCGTGTGTGGCACGACATCCGCCGCGTCTTCAAATACATTTTCGAGCCGTCGCATTTCGGCGGCGGACTGCCGCAGCTCATCCCGCACGTCGTCGAACCATACGCCCCTTTTTGTCTTGGCGAAGACTTACACATCGCGCCCCTGCAAGTCATACATGGTCGCCTTCCCGTGATGGCTTACCGCTTCAACGATTTTGCATACGCGACGGATTTAAGCGAATTGCCCGACCGGACGATGGACGGCTTGCGCGATTTAGACGTGCTCGTGCTCGATTGCCTGCGCGTCAGACCGCACCCGACGCACCTCAACATCGAGCAAGCCCTCGCCGTCGTTGAGCGGCTAAAACCGCGTCGCACATACCTGACGCACCTCGCGCACGACATCAAGCACGCGCGCGATTCCCGGTTGCTTCCCGCAGGCGTCGAGTTTGCTTACGACGGTCTTGAAATAACGTAGTTGCCGTGCATTCAGTAATGATAAATAAGATTTGACGCCGGATTCAAGCGGCTCTTCTGAGAAAAGCATTTAATTCAATTTGCAAACGCGAGCACGAAAAGCTTGTTGCCGGGCGGAGTCAAGCTTGAATAACTTATTGAGCAATCTATGCGGCGGCTTAACACGGAAGAATTGTTGCAATTTTCAGTTTGTAAATTTTAAGTTGCAGCCCTGAGATCGCCACTTCAATAATTTCCAAGTCGTCCGGTTTGGAGTTCAATCGTTCAAACGCATTCTCCGTCAGTAGTATTTCGCCACACTCGCAGAGGTCTTCACCCAACTTTGACGCGAGATTGACTTCAGTGCCGTAAAGGTCACGTCCCTCCGTATTCATATCCCCGCCTTGCACGATCAGTATTTCCCCGTAGCCGATACCGATAGAAACGCGCATGTCATTCTCTTTTGGCAGCATTGTGTTCGCCGCGCTTAATCCATGCGTAATACTCTGACAGGCGTTTACAGCCGCATCAACTTCGGGGAACACGGCGAAGATATTGTCAGCTTCCAGCTTGATCACGTCCCCGCCGAAACCCTCTATAATCGGCACGGCGATGGTACTCATGCGGTGGATCATGCTGAGGAAATGAACTATGCCGTGTTGAATTGTCATCCGCGAAAAGCCTGACATGTCGAGCACGAATATGGCTCGCGTCTGCCCGTAGGTGTCAAAGATATTTTTGTCGATCTCCGCCGCCCGCGCAGGATACTCATTCCGCTCCTGAAGCAATTTCCCAAGCACTGAAGTCGTGATGTTCATTCAGTCGCTCCTGTGTTAGTAGTAAAGAGATTGATCTTAAAAAGGCTTTACTGTGAAAGGCACGCTATCGAGGAGTAGTCCCGAACGACTTGTTGGGCAATGACTCAAGTGCCGCTCTGCTTGATATTATCTGGCAAAAAATCCAATTAAAGATAGACCAAGCCATCCAAAAACCAATTGCGACTCCGATTATACTCAAGACTATGCCTGTGATAGCACGCTTGCGCGTCACCTGCCAATCAACATCTTCTTGCCCTTATAGAGCAAGCGTATTCAGTATGTTTTTACCCTTCCATGCCACCCCAGCAGCAAGTCCTATTGAAGCAATAATCCTAAAGGGTTCTAAGAAGCCAAGAATGGCTAGAATAACAACTGCCAAACCTAAAGTTCGGTAATAACGTCCGTTACCAAAACCCATTACAGCCAAACCGATACCAATCGCTACCGCGCCACCGATAAAGATAAGAATTGACCCAACCAAAGCTATTATTCCAAAGGTACGAACGAATCTGGCATCATTGACAGCATCTATGTAAGCGGATGGCGAGGAAGCGTTTAGATTTAGGCTCATTGTTTATACCGCCTTTCGGGTAAGTTAACTCCTTAATCTTGATTGTACTTTGGGTGTTTTATTGATTCAACATGCCCGCCGCCTCCAACTTCCGGTTAGTTAGAACCATTCCGCATAATACTCATTCAGTAGCTTATATACAGATTCAATTTAATACTCTGAAAAAGCGTATTATGAAAAAGATTTCTGTATAATCACACTACGATGCAATTTGGTTTTCTTACTTTATCCTTCTGTCTTCATACTTCATAATCGCTTCTCTATGCGTCTTTTTCACGGAACGGAGACGGCTGAGATCGCGCGACCGACCGTGTTGACGCTCGGCGTGTTTGACGGACTTCATCTCGGTCATCAGTTGATCGTGCGGACTGTTGTTGAGCGCGCGCGCGCAGTTGAAGCTGTGCCGACCGTAATCACTTTCGATCCGCACCCGCGCGCCGTGCTGCATCCGGCGAGCGCGCCGCCTTTGCTGCAAACTTTCGATCAGAAGATTGAAGCGCTGGGCGTGATGGGCGTTGAACAAACAATCGTCGTTCGTTTTACGCCGGAGTTCGCGCAGGTGAGGGCGGCGGAATTTTTGCGCGACGTAGTGGGCGAGCGTTTGCAAGCGCGCGAAGTTTATCTCGGCTGCGGCTTCTCGTTCGGATGGAAGCGCGAAGGAAATATCGAACTGCTGCGACGGGAGAGTGAACGGCTCGGCTTTCGCGCGGATGAAGTGCCGGAGGTGCGTCTGCGCGGCGGGCGCATCAGTTCAAGCCGAATACGCGAGTCGCTCGCCGCCGGGCACGTCAATCTCGCCAGACGTATGCTCGGACGCCCTTACGGAGTTGAGGGGCGCGTTGTGCGCGGGCAGCAACGCGGGCGCACGCTCGGTTTCCCGACCGCGAACCTTCAACCGCAGAACCGCGTGATCCCGCGCGCCGGAGTTTACGTGACGGCCGTCTTGGTCGAAAGCGCGTGGCGCAAGAGCGTGACGAACATCGGCGTGCGCCCGACTTTTGAAGGCGCAGACGCCCAACCTTCGGTGGAAACTTACGTGCTCGATTGGCAGGGCGACCTCTACGGCGACGTGGTGCGCGTGCGATTCCTTCATCGCCTGCGAGACGAACGGAAATTTGCGGGCGTTGACGAACTAAAGAAACAACTCGGACGCGATGTTGAGCGAACGCGCCGCTATTTCGCCATGCCCGGCGTGCGGCGTTCGCTCGCCGTCACATAAAATTTCCGATCCTCTTTAACTTACAAAGTCTAAAGCTTGCATCTAAATTCTTACGCCCCCGAACTTCATGCTTTCTGTCATAAGATTGCGACAAGTTTTATTTACTCTTTCATTCGTATGGAAGCACTAAAAGAAGAAACTTCAGAATCGCCAAGCGGCATCGGCTCGAATAAAGTCAACGGCACAAACGGAGACGGCAAGCATACTTTGCTGCTTGCAACTTCCGCGTCGAGTGAAGCGTTGACGAAGGGCGGTAGCAAGCCGCAAGCGGACGCCGTAAACGCTTCACACAAAGAACATGCGGCGGCGCGCGGCGCGGACGGGCGCAGGCGGAAGTTTGGTTTGCATGGTTGGCTACGTGCCGCACAGATCGCGCATGTGCTCGGCGGGCTAGGTTTCTTTCTGTTTCTGGAAAACTACGACGTGCGCCGCAAATACAATCGCCGCATGAGCCTGCGTTTGCGCGAGGAGGCGAGAGAGCGCGGCTCAATCGCTTTGTTCCAAGAGTGGAGTCGAGACGTAGATCGAAAAGCGGTTGATCGAATGCTTCTGCTGATACGTGCGATCCGTTTTCGAGGCGCGGATAGCGGAGAGATACGACTAACGAGGCAAGCCGCGAAGTTTAGAGTGCGACTGATCAAACTCGGCCCGACGTTTATCAAGATCGGGCAGGCTCTGGGGACGCGCGGCGATCTGCTTCCGCTGCCTTACATTAAAGAACTCGCCACGCTGCAAGACCAAGTGCCCGCCTTCCCGACCGCGGAAGCTTACGCGCGCATCGAAGGAGAATTGAATCGCAAAGTAAATGAAGCATTCGCGGAGATTGACGCTGAACCAATCGCCGCTGCGTCGCTCGGTCAAGTTTATCGCGCGCGTCTGCACACGGGCGAAGAGGTCGCCGTCAAAGTTCAACGCCCGCGTCTGCAAGAGACGATCAGCTTCGACATCGAGATTCTTACTCGTCTCACGCATTTTCTCACACGCTTTCCTTCCCTCAACGAAAACGCCGACTGGGAAGGGATGATGCGCGAGTTTCGGGAGACGATCACGGAGGAGATGGACTATGCGCAGGAAGGAAGAAACGCTGACCTCTTTCGCGCAAATTTCAAAGACTGGTATGCCATTCACGTCCCGCGCATTCACTGGTCGCACACCACTCCGCGCGTGCTGACGATGGAGTTTATCCGCGGCACGAAGGTTGTTGACTTGGAGGCGCTGCGCGTGCGCCGCATCTCGCCCGTCAAAGTCAACCGCCTGCTCGTCCGCACATACCTGAAACAACTTCTCGAAGACGGTTTCTTTCACGCCGATCCGCACCCCGGCAACTTGCTCGTGATGGACGACGGCCGCCTCGCCTTCTTCGACTTCGGCATGACGGGCAAGATCAGTCCGCAACTGCAACGGCAGATGATTGACGCCTTCTTCCACGTCGTCGAACGCGACGTGCACGGCCTCGGTCAAGATTTGTTCAACCTGCAATTCCTCAAACCCGGCTACGACCCGGAACTCGTCCGCCCCGTCATCGAACAACTCTTCAAGCACTACCTTAATTTGAAATTGGGCGAAGTGAACTTCAAAGAGTTGACTTACGACTTGGCCGACGTGATGTACGACTACCCGTTTCGTCTGCCGTCAAACTTCACCTACATCATGCGCGCGCTGATGACTTTGGAAGGCATCGGACTCGTCACCGACCCTGAGTTCAGCTTCTTCGATACGGCCAAACCTTACGCGAAAGAATTTATGCTCAAGCGCGAAGGCAAGCATCTTCGCAAATTGCTGCTCGATAAATTTACAGGGCGCGACAAAGACGGGCGCATCGAATGGGGCAAAATGTGGAAGCTGGCGAAGATGGCGGCGCGAACTTACTTTGAGCGTTGAGGTAGCTGAGGAGGAATTACTCCGCTTCTTCGGCGTACTCATCCAAAACTCTGTCTGATAAATGAGCGAGGTGCTTTTCTTCCGAAACTTCTTTTAAGCTGTCATATGAGATATGAGCAGCTTTCGGATAGTGGCCCTTTATCCAGCAATGAGAATACAGGTCTTCGCAACTCCTGAAACACTTTATCTCTTCTGCTATATGGAGCAACAATATGCAGTTTTATATCCATATTAGGTTGTAAAGCTAACAGGTCGGCCATCCTAAGAATGCCTGAATATATTGATGTAGTATATGCGAATCAAGAGTAGAAAGGAGCAGATTAGCAGGGAGTTGATAAGATTGTTTTGTGGAAACTAAACTTATCGAACTTTATCTACTAATCTGCCGCCTCTACGATAACGAACCTGTTTTGAAACA
>JACCYN010000334.1 GCA_013696465.1 Pyrinomonadaceae bacterium | reverse complement strand
AAGGAATGCGGTGTGCGATCTACGACCGCGACGTATCACTGCCGCGTCTTTTCGGCGCGAACAAAGAGTATATTGATCGCGAGATTCCGCACATCTCACAACTGATGCGCAATGAGATCGCGGAGGGGCTAAAGGATTCTGAAGTTCTGCTCGTCGGAAACAAGGCGGAAGAGTTTCGCCAAATTGAGTCGCAGTTGCGCGTCGATCAAATCGTGATCGACCTTGTGCGCCTCTTCAAGGGGCGCGTGACGGGCGGCTCTTATCACGGCATATGTTGGTAGCGCGGTTAATGTTTAATGCGCCGCACGGGGTGAAACAGTGCGTCGGCGGGCGCTAACCGGCCGACGCGCGCGGGTTTCTCGCGTGCTCGTCGCTGCTCTGGCGCTCGCCGCGTGGCCGCTCGCCGCATGGTGTGCCGCGCTAGGGCTAATCACCGGCGCGCCGACGGAGCGCGCCGGTGCGCTTGTGGTGTTGAGCGGTTCCGCCAACTACGTCGAGCGCGTGAATCTCGCCGCCGAACTCTTCCGCGAAGGGCGCGCGCCGAAAATCGTTCTGACAAACGATTACCAGCAGAGCGGGTGGTTGAGCGCGGAGCAACGCAACCCTTTCTTCGTCGAACGCGCGCAGATGGAGTTAGCGCGCGCGGGCGTCCCGGCGGAAAGGGTCGAAACACTGCCGCGCGCCGTGACGAGCACATACGAAGAAGCGTTGCTATTGCGCGAGTATGCGGCGGAGCACGATCTGCATTCGATTCTGATCGTCACTTCGGCCTATCATTCACGACGCGCTCTCTGGACGTTCCGGCGCGTTTTTAATGGAAGCGGCGTTGAGATCGGACTCCGCGCGGTCGCGCCGGGCGAGCAGACCCCGCGTCCCGCCGCGTGGTGGTTTTACGCGCTCGGGTGGCGCATGGTGGCAGGCGAATATGTGAAGTTAATTTATTACCGGGCGCAATATAGTTAAGCGCTAACGGGTGGTGAAGGCGTGGCAATATGGACGCCACAAGCAAAAACTATAGTTGTAAAGCGAAAGTGAAAATTATAATCTTATCGGTCACCGCTTTTGTGCAATAACCAATCCATCGGCACAAACTTCTGATGAAAAAGAAAGAAAACAAAAAGCAACGGAAGCACCGCGAAGAATTTACGCATTTATCAAACCTTCGTGTTTTATGGTGGAAGAAAGAATGCTTGCAAAAGCGCGCCGCGTAAAGGTTTTGGGCACGCTTCGTCAGTCAAAGACTTCGGCGGGCTTACCTTTAAGGGCAATACCATCAATGAAAAGGCGATATCAAAAATAATATTGTTTGAAGTAACCGCGTTCGGTTCTATACTGGGCTAGGCGACATGGTACATAATTGTAAACAGCAGCAGGAGTCGCGCTATGTCACTTTTAACCTTCATGTTTTTTGCAGTTGTTTTTGCAATTGCGATCTATCTTACTCGTTTGCTTGATAAACGAGAGGAAAAGAAAAATCAGGAAAAGCCGTTAAAAGTTCGGCAACCCAAAACGCGAGGACAAAGCGCCGACAGCCCTAAATAATAACCTTCTTACAAGCCAGAAACAGCTTTAAATATCTCTCCTGAAATCAGCAAGTTCTCAGCAAACACTCTCCAAAAATGTTTGCCGCGACAAAAACTCTCCTGTCAAACCATGTTAATAATGTTTAATCCAAACGGTTGAAGCGGGAACTTCAAACGGGCAAGTATTTCTTCTCCCAGTGGAGTTCGCAGGAGCGGAAGGGCAAGTTGCCGGACCCGACCAAGGCAACACCATGCTTGTCCCCGAGTTGCACGGCTCGGGAACTGTGGAAATAACAATCGTCGTCGGCGGGCAACGTAGCAACACGGTGAATATCACAGTCAGCTGAACCGACATCGATAGAACTAGCAAGAAGGGTTAACACGCGAGCAAGGTTAACCCTTCTTGCTTTGTCTTGCAGTTTAGCCGTGAACACCAGTCCTTCGTGAAAGTGCAGACGATACGCCGGTCAACCATCCCTCAAACTCAATCGGCGACATGCAAGATGTGTCAACTATGGATGCCAGTAACAATGCATCTGATGCGATTGGGGCTAGTCCGATGTCACAAGTGGTCTCTGTCTGAACGCCCATTTCGTTCAGCCAAGGCAGAAACAACTTGATTTTCATACTTGAGCGGCGTCGCGGCTACCTAGTGGTTCAGTTTCAACTTGTAATGCTGATAAACGCTGACCTAGAATTCCAAACTGAATTACTAAGCGTGGCTATTAATCATTGCCAGCAAACGCTTCTTTACCTCTGTTTACGCCGGACTTAAAAATGTGTTAATTTCCCACTTTCATAAGGCTCTATTACCTGTAGTATTGCGATTTTCTTAGTACGATGCGTAACATCCTCAATCGCCCGTTTTTCGTCGTTCATAGTTTTCTCACATATGTTACCGGATCATTACGCTCTACTCGCCATATTTAAACTCTTCAAGAAACAATAAAATTGACATGCCCGGCTCGACAATTATCATCCCGTGCTATAACGAGGAACGACGCCTACCGGGTGACGACTTTGTGCGCTTTCTTAGCAACGCGGTCAACGTCAATTTCATTTTAGTTAATGACGGCAGCACAGACAACACGCTTGCGGTTCTGGAAGAACTTCGGCAGACGACACCTGAGTACATTAAGATTTTGAACTTGGAAAAAAATCAGGGGAAAGCCGAAGCGGTTAGGAGAGGAGTCCTACTAGCCCTCAAGTCCGAAGCAGATTACGTCGGTTTCTGGGACGCTGATTTAGCTACGCCGCTGGAGATCATCTTCAAGTTTCACGAGTTGCTTGACGTACGTCGGGATATCGAGATGGTCTTTGGGGCGCGTGTCAGATTGCTCGGCCGAAATATTAAGCGCAGCCCGATTCGTCATTATTTGGGCCGAACTTCGGCCACGCTCATTTCGCTGGCTTTAGGGTTGCCGGTTTATGACACGCAATGTGGAGCGAAGATGTTCAGGGTGACGTCTGAGATGCAACATCTTTTCGGGCAACCGTTCGTGGCGAAGTGGACGTTCGACGTGGAAATCATTGCACGGCTGATTCAAGTCCGCACGGGTACGGATTTACCCAAACCCGAAGCCGTGATATATGAGTATCCGCTTGAGGTTTGGCACGATGTAAAAGGATCGAAGATCAAGAGCCGTGATTACTTCCGGTCATTAGTTGAGTTGCTGCGTATTCGTCGCACTTACTTTTAACGTTCACCAACGCAGAATCTAGTGTTACAAAAAGCAGTTCTATGCGGCAGAAAGTAGTTTGCTGAGTCCTATTGGTCTTTACTCTCCGCCGCTTGCGCATCGGAGAGGACGTCTAAGTCTAACCGGCTTTCGACCTCTGCTACAAGGCGGACTCTCAAGACGGACGCTAGGAGCGCTTCGAGTTCTACGCTTACATCTCCTGCTTTTCAATAAGTTTGACGACCAGTGTGTACGTCTTCTTAGCGGAGTCCGGAGCAGTCGGTAGAGTTTTGTGTCGTCCATCATCAATGTCAACAAGTATTTAGAATTGGTTCTCCCACCGTTTGATGATTAAGTTTCCGGCGGTTGAACCATGTTGTTATAACGAGCAGCATGGAAGCCTCAACACTGCTCGCCGATACACGGTCACTCATCTAGAGTCGCTCACATCCTTGTTGTTAACGCGAGGCGGCAAAAAAAAGCACTGTGCCCACAATGCACCCCACCATCTGCACGCGTGCATAGACATTACAAATGTGCGGTCACCGACTGCCGTGGCATAGTGTGATGATCAGGCTCGAACTGCATACGCGGCGCTTCTTCTGCAACCAGGAGCGATGTCAATAACGCGTTTTCTGCGAACGGCTGTTATCAATTGACGCACGTTACGCGCAAATCAATGTGCCTGACGTCTGCCGCTAAGACATTATTGGCTTCACCCTAGGCAGCGAGTCCAGGGCACGGTACGCACGCTAACTTGTATGAGAGTTAGTCCTGACGGGTTCCATTATTCTACATAAGGGCGTCCTAATCAGTTGGTTGAAAGTTGCACCGGGATTAGCTTTGTCTATATCGGCAAGTCAAATGCGGCGATGTCTGCGAAACATCTTTACTCGATTGTGCGCCCTATTAAGGTGTTTAAGGGGTTTCAGAGGTAGCTCGAATAACGGAGCGTCCGAATCCTAGACAAGAATTCTAGACTCTGGACGGAGCGGCGCTTTTCGATGAAGTGAGTTCCGCGGCTTCCAAGCCTTGTGGCAGCTTGCCCCAGCAACTTAAAGTTTAGAAAATCAACCTTACCTCTGTTAGTATGGTGGCGCTTTCTGCTTGTGTTGCGCGTGTCTTTAGATTTCTCAGGCGGGCATTGGATTTCAAATCGTGGAGTGAAGGTTAATGGGGCAGGAATTAAGAACCGAGCAGTTGTCGCTCGACTTTCTGCGCGTGTGCGAGGCGGCGGCGATTGCGGCGGCGCGCACGATGGGACAGGGCGACCGTAAGTACTCGGATCACGTCGCGGTCGAGGCGATGCGCGACGTGATGTACACGGTGCCGATGCACGGGCGCATCGTGATCGGCGAGGGCGAGCGCGACGAAGCCCCGATGCTCTACATCGGCGAAGAGGTCGGTCACCGCGCTGAAGCGGACGGCGTATGTGAAGAGCACCCGGAGGTGGACATCGCCGTTGATCCGCTTGAAGGCACAAACCTGTGCGCGCTCGGAGCGAACAACGCCATCGCCGTGCTTGCGGCGGCCGAGCGCGGCGGATTATTAAACGCGCCCGACATTTACATGGATAAGATCGTCGTCGGTCCGTCGTCGCGCGGCGCGGTGGATATTGACGCGCCCGTGAAAGAGAACTTGAAGAACATCGCGCGCCGCTTGGGTCGTGACATCGAAGATTTAACGGTGATCGTACTCGACCGCAAGCGTCATAAAAAGCTGATCGACGAGGTGCGAGCGGCGGGCGCGCGCATTCGCCTTATCTCGGACGGCGATCTCTCGGCGGGCATCTCGGCGGCCGTCGCGGGCACAAACATCCACGCGGTGATGGGCATCGGCGGCGCGCCCGAAGGCGTGATCACGGCCGCCGCGATGCGTTGTCTTAACGGCGAGATTCAGGCGCGGCTGGTTTTCGATCCCGACAGGTTGGGCGTCGACCGCGATAAAATTCCCGACCGCGAAAAAGTCCTCGGTCGCTTGAAAGAAATGGGCATCAGCAATCCTGATAAGGTTTACGACACGAACGATCTTGCGCCGGGAAAAAAGATCATCTTCGCCGCGACGGGCGTGACGGACGGGTCGCTCCTGCGCGGTGTGCGTTTTTTCGGTGCGGGCAAACGCACTCACTCGCTTGTGATGACGACCGAAGCGCGCCTCATCCGCTTCATTGACACGGTGCACGTCGAGGGCGGACTTGACACGGTGATCCGTTTTTAATTTCGGTTTTATTTTCACCGGCAAAAATGTACACTACGCGGCGTCACATAAATTCAAGCGTGAACTTCTGAACAGAGACGAGCGTAGTTACAGAGCACAGGGATGCGCGCGACGGTCAACGAGTATACTCCGCAATGCGCGGCAAACATGGCGAGCGTTGCTCCTCTGCCGCGAAGATCAGTCGTCGCGTGGTTGGTAGCGTTCGGAGTGGCGTTGCTAGTAACGAGCGCGTGTGTGCTTGCGCCCGTAGCTGCAGGCAGCAACAATCCGCTTCTATCGGAAGTAATTTACAGAGGCTTCAGCCACCTCTGCCATCAGACGCCTGAACGCTCTTTTCAAGTTGACGCTCATCCATTCGCCGTGTGTGCGCGCTGCTTCGGTTTGTACGCGGGCTTTGCGGCGGGCGTTATGTTGTATCCGCTGGTGCGTTCTTTAGGGAAGCGCGACACGCCCGCCCGCGCGTGGCTTATCATCGCCGCCGTGCCGACCACCGTTGACTTCGCGCTCGGCTTCTTTGGCATCTGGGAGAACACGCATTTTTCGCGCTCCCTGACGGGCGCGCTGCTCGGAATTGTGGCTGCCTTCTACGTTGTGCCCGGCCTTGTGGACGTGAGCCAGACAAATTGGCGTAGTCGCTTCATGAAAGACTCTTGAAGCGGGCATCAGCTTTCGACATGCAAAGCGTAAAACCTTCGGGGTTATCAAAATAATTTGTGACGTGAATACGAGGCGGTGCGAATCTGTCTTATTCACATTGCGACGGCTGTTGTGAGTGCGGGAACAATTCGTTGAGAACGAGCGGGTCGTAAAATTAGATCGTAGGCGAGTTGGAAGAATCTAACTCGCACTTTATCGTAAACTCCTCCTGAAGAAAGCGGACTTGAGAAATGGATAAAAAAATACAACCGGCGCTCATCGGCGGCGTGGTGCTCGGCGTGCTGTCGTCGATCCCCTTCATCAACATCCCGAACGCCTGCTGCTGCGCGTGGGCGCTCATTGGCGGCGGGCTTGCGGCGCACCTCTACATCAAGAAATCGGAAGTGCC
>JACCYN010000198.1 GCA_013696465.1 Pyrinomonadaceae bacterium | reverse complement strand
CGCGTCGAAAGCTCAAGTCGCTGGCCGCCGCGCTCGGCGAAGTGCGCGACATGGACGTAGCCGTTGACGCATTGGAGAAACTTACGAAACGCGCGGATGCAGATGTTCGGAAGGGAATCGAAGTTTTCATCAACGAGCGAAAGCTTCGACGCGAGCAGGCACATGCCAAGTTGACGGAAGAGATCGAGCAGGATGTTCTACAAAATTTGCGAGATGAATTCGCGGCGGGGCTTGAAAGGGCGGTCGCTAATCAAAACTCTCAGGATGAAAATAATTCAAGCGACGGGCGGGAAAGCGAAACAAGTTTTCACGATGCAGGACGGTGTGTAATCGAAGAGCGATGGCGTGATGTGCGGAAATTAAGCCTGAGTCTTTTTTATCCGCATGATTCGGAGCCGCTTCACCGGATGCGCATCGCAGCCAAAAAACTTCGTTACGCCCTCGAACTCTTCGCCCCGGCGTGGGACGACGATTCGCTTCACCTCTTCGCCGATGAAGCATCGCAAATGCAAGCTGCCCTCGGCGAACTGCACGATTGCGATGTGTGGATTGATGCCTTCGGCGCGCGCCTCAAAAAGTTTGAAGTTCATCATCATGAAATGGTGGCAAGCGTCCGAGCCGATGGTTTGGGGCAAGAACGAGAGGCAGCCGTCTGGCTTTTACAACATTTCGTTCGCGCGCGCACGAAAAACTATGGAAGCGCGCTCGCCCTCTGGCGTGAATGGGAAAAGCTCAACTTCGCCGGACGCTTGGCAACTCAAATCAAACAATAACTTGTTATCCTCAAGCCGTCTCAGCAAGTTAAAAACAGAAACGGAAAGCAAAACAGATCATGCGCGCAATGATTCTTGCCGCCGGTTACGGCACGCGACTGTGGCCGCTCACGATTGATCGCGCGAAGCCCGCGATCCCCTTCTTGAATCGCCCGCTCGTCGGCTATGTCGCAGAGTATCTGGCCCGTTACGGATATCGTGAGATCGCGGTCAATCTTCATCATCGAGGCGAATCCGTGCGCTCGGCGCTCGGCGATGGCGCGCGCTTCGGAGTTAATCTTCACTACGTCGAAGAATCGGAAATCTTAGGCACGAGCGGCGCGCTCGATAACGCACGCGCGTGGCTGGAAGGTGACACTTTCATCGTCATCAACGGCAAGATTGTAACTGATATTGATCTGAGCGACGCCCTCGCCACGCACCGCCGACGTAACGCGCTCGCCACGCTCGTGCTGCTTCCTAATCCGCAACGCGAACGCTTCAGTATCGTTAATACTCACGACGGATTGATCACCGGCTTCGGCTCAATGCCGACCACGCATAAAATCCATGCGTCCGATAACGCCGAAGAGTCATTAGACTCTTCGCTTGATGAAGATATGGAAACTGAAAATACGCCGTTGATGTTCACGGGGATTCAGATTCTTGAGCCGCGAATCTTCAATTACATTCCGCCGAAAATCTTTTCGCACACGACGACGGATGTTTACCCGCAGGCGCTCCGAAACGGCGAGGTAATCGCCGCGCACGTCGCCGCCACAGGAATGTGGCACGAGCTTTCGACGCTCGAACGCTACCTTGAAACGCATCTTGCCGTACTCAATGAAAAGGGAAGAGGCATTTCAATCGGAGAAAATTCGACAATCGAAAACGGCGCTGAAGCGGAAGATGCTGTGCTCTGGGAGAACGTGACGGTGGAGCGCGGCGCACGCGTGCGGCGTGCTGTGTTGGGCGCGGGCGTGCGGGTCCGTGCGGGCGAAGAAGTCGAAAACTCAATTCTTGTGCGAGCCGAATTGTTGAAGGGCGAAGAGCGTCCTGAAAAGGCTTTGAACGGCGAGGTGCGCGGAGATAATTTTGTTGTGCCTCTACCGCGATGATACAATTACAACTTGGTTTCGTTCTACAAATCGGGGCGACGCTTCCGCAGTACAAAAAGCGAATTCAAAAACCACCAGCGCCCGCGTCCGCCCGTCCGCATAACATTTTGATGAGCCAGACGTCGCCGGAAACTACAATTCAAACATCCGTCTCCACCGCTCGCCCGCGCCTCGTCGAGTATCTCGCCCGCCGTCTGCCGAACGTAGGTGAAGCAAAACTAAACGGCAAGATCGTCCACCTGACACCTGACGCTTCGACGCGCGAATACTTTCGCATTCCTTGGGAGCGGAAGAAAACGGCCGTCGCCGCCGTCTACCCCGAAGCCTTCGACCCACAGGTTCACCCGTTTCTCGACATCACGCGACTTTTCGCCGAAGCGCGATTGCCCGTGCCGGAGATTCTCGACGTTGAACCGCAGCACGGCATCATCGTGCAAGAGGATTTGGGCGACAAGCAGTTGCGTCAAGTTTACGAAACCGCTTCGGACGAACAGCAGGAAGAATATCTTGAGCGCGCCATCGGCTTGATCGCGCGCATTCAAGCGGCAACCGAAATGGCTCACGCCGCAAATTCAATTGCCAGCCGCCTTGCTTTCGACGAAGCGAAGCTAATCTGGGAACTCGAATTTTTCGTTCAACACTTCTTCGGCAGTTTTCTCGGCACGGAACTCAAACACGGCGAACAGGCGACGCTGAAAGCCGAACTAAATGATCTCGCGGCGGAACTCGCCGCCCGCCCGCGCACGCTTTGCCATCGTGATTACCACACCGCGAATCTCGTCGTTGACAAAGCGGGCGAATTACGAATTGTCGATCATCAAGACGCGCGCATGGGGCCTGCGAGCTACGATCTCGTTTCGCTCTTGCTCGACCGCCAATCCGTCGTCCCCTCGCTCGCTCAGTTGCGCGAACACCGCCTGCTGTTTTTAGAAGAGCGACGAAATTCCAACCTTCCGGCGATTGACCCTGACGATTTCGCGCGCGAGTTTCGCCTTATGACCGTGCAGCGCGGGCTAAAGGCTGTCGGCACCTTCTCGTATCAAACGGCCGTGTGCGGGCGCGGCGAGATGTACAAGCAATACATTCGCCCGACATTTCTCATCGTGCAGCAAGCGGCCGAGTGGCTCAACCGATTCCCGAAACTCCGGGCGATGATTCACACTCATCTCAAGGATGAAAAGCTCAAGTAAAAAAGTTCAGACGCAACATATTTAACTCCAATCACTTTCTTTCAAAATTCATGCAGCAGATTTATATCAACCAGTTGTCCGAACACGAGGGCGAGGAAGTAACGCTCAAAGGTTGGCTGTACAATTTACGTTCGAGCGGCAAACTGCTTTTCCCGCAACTGAGGGATGGCACAGGCGTCGTGCAAGGCGTCGTGGTGAAGAAAGAGGTGTCGCCGGAGATTTGGGAGAGTCTTAAGAGTCTCGGTCAAGAATCGTCGCTCATTGTGCGTGGTCGAGTTCGCGCCGACGAGCGGGCGCCGGGAGGCTTCGAGTTAGACTTAACGCACGCCGAAGTTCTGCAAGCGACGGAAGGCTACCCGATCACGCCGAAAGAGCACGGCACCGAGTTTCTAATGGATCACCGTCATCTCTGGCTGCGTTCGCGCCGCCAGCACGCCGTGATCAAAGTCCGCCACACCATCGTGCGCGCCGTCCGCGACTTTTTAGACAACGAAGGCTTTACGTTGTGCGACGCACCGATCTTAACTCCCGTCGCGTGCGAAGGCACGACGACGCTTTTTGAAGTTGATTACTTCGACGACGAGAAAGCTTATCTCACACAATCCGGTCAACTCTACAACGAAGCGACGGCCGCCGCCTTCGGCAAGGCCTACTGCTTCGGCCCCACCTTCCGCGCCGAGAAATCGAAGACGCGCCGCCACCTTACAGAGTTCTGGATGGTCGAACCCGAAATGGCTTACGCGACGCTCGACGACGTGATGGATTTGAGCGAACGCTTCCTTTCAAACATCGCCGCGCGCGTGCTCGACGAGCGGGCGGAAGAGTTGAAAATTTTAGAGCGCGACAGGACGAAACTCGAATCAATCGTGCCGCCGTTTCCGCGTCTGCAATATGATGAAGCCGTAAAGATTCTTCAGGAAGGGTACGAGCGCGGCGAAGTTGAAACGAAATTCGAGTGGGGCGGAGACTTGGGCGCGCCGGATGAAACCTATCTCTCAAACCGCTATGATCGCCCGTTGATGGTGCATCGCTACCCGGCGGCCGTTAAAGCTTTCTACATGAAGCGCGACCCGGAGCGCGACGACCTCGCGTTGGGCGTTGACGTGCTTGCCCCCGAAGGCTACGGCGAAGTGATCGGCGGTGGCGAACGCGCAACGTCACTGGAGTTTCTCGAAGAGCAAATCAAGGCGCACGATCTGCCTCCCGAAGCTTTCGAGTGGTATCTCGATCTCAGGCGCTACGGAAGCGTTCCGCACGCCGGTTTCGGTATGGGCATCGAACGCTGCACCGCGTGGATGTGTGGCATCGAGCACGTCCGCGAAACGATTCCGTTTCCGCGTATGCTGTATCGGATACGTCCTTAACGGAGCGCCAGCGTTCTTGAATCTCCTTTGAAAAACAAGATTACAGTCTTCGAGCCGGTAAACTGAAATTACAAGTATGAGCGCACAAGAACGCATTGTCACAATCTTCGGAGGCTCCCGCTGCGACGAAGGCTGCGCGGAGTATGAGGAGGCGCGGAGCGTCGGGCGGTTGTTGGCTGAAGCGGGGTTTACGATCTGCACGGGCGGATACTTAGGCGTGATGGAGGCGGCTTCGCGCGGCGCGCGAGAACGCGGCGGGCGCGTGCTGGGCATTGTGATGAATCAGTTCAAAGCCGAACCGAACCGCTACCTCACCGATAAAGTCGCCACGCCGCATTTCTACGAACGCTTGCAGCACCTCATCACGCGCTCCGTCGGCTTCATCGCCGTCCGCGGCGGCATGGGTACGGTCACGGAATTGTCGCTCGTCTGGAATAAATTACAGACAGGCGTAATCGGCCCGCGCCCGCTCGTGCTATTGGGCGCGTGTTGGCCGCCGGTGGTCGAGGCGTGGCGGCAGAATCTTTCGGTCAGCGAACGCGACATGGCGTGGCTTGATTTCGCGGCCACGCCGGAGGACGCCGTTCGTCTCATTATTGATAAATCTAAAGGAGTGCAATTGTGAATTGTCCTAATTGCAACGCAAACCTGATTGACGGCGCGCAGTTCTGCGGTGCGTGCGGCACGCCGATCAAAGCCGCAACTAACGCGCAAGCGTCCGGCCCTTCGTCTTCAAATCCTAATGGCGGATCGCAAAGCCACAGCGTCCCGAATCAAAGTCAAGGCATCCACATTGACGCTGATTCGCGCGGGCAAGGGCGCGGTTACTCTTACGAAGTTTTACACCAACCTTCTTACGCGCTCGCCGTCTTGCATCTCGGCGCGGAACAATCAATTCAAGCGGAAGCGGGCGCGATGGTTTCGATGTCGGCGAACATCGAACTGCAATCGCAGATGAAGGGCGGCCTTGTGGGCGCGTTTAAGCGCGCGGTCGGTGGCGAATCGGCGTTCGTTTCGACGTTTACGGCGCGCGGCGGGGCGGGCGAGGTGACGCTTGCGCCGGGCGGCCCCGGCGATGTCGCCGCGATTGAAATGAACAATCAGACGTTCTTCGTGCAATCGAGTTCGTATCTCGCGGGCGACACAAGCCTCGTCGTCAACACGAAGTGGGGCGGAGCGAAATCGTTCTTTGGCGGCGAAGGTTTGTTTGTGTTGCAGGTGCAGGGAACGGGCTTGCTGCTCGTCTCATCCTTCGGGGCGATTCACCGCAAGACGCTTCAAGCGGGCGAGCATTACGTGGTTGATACGGGACACTTGGTGGCGTGGGAAGGGCAGATGCAATATCAACTGCGCAAAGCGGCTTCCGGGTTTTTTCGCACTATGGTGAGCGGCGAAGGCATCGTGTCGGAGTTTATGGGGCCGGGCGAGATTCTAATTCAAACGCGCAACCTTGCGGCCTTCGCCGGATTGATGAAACCTTTCTTTCCGTCGCAAGGTTCCGGCGGCAGCGGTTTCAACGTAGATTTAGGTTGATCGAGTTTTATGAGCGAGATTCAGACGGAGCAAACTCAAGCTTCATCGAAAATTCAACTCGCATCGCTGAATGGCAAGCGCGTCGGCGTAATCGGCGTGCCGCTTGATTTCGGGGCGGAGGTGGCGGGCGTCGAACTCGGCCCCGCAGCGATGCGCGTCGCACGCCTCAACCAGCGCATCGCGCAACTCGGTTACGAAGTGCGTGATCTCGGCGACATGCGCATTGTGCACCCGACCGAACCCGCCGCGCCGCACGAACGGTTACGGTATTTGAAAGAGGTGACGGAAGCCTGCGAAAACTTGGCGACTGAAGTGTGCGGAATTCTGGCGCAATCGGAACTACCGCTTGTAATCGGGGGCGACCACGCGATTGCGATGGGCACGATCTCCGGCGTCGCGTCGTTCTACCGCGAGCGTGAACAGTCAATCGGTCTCATCTGGTTTGACGCGCACGCCGATATGAACACGCACGAAACAACTCCCTCAGGAAACCTCCACGGAATGCCCCTCGCCGCGATGCTCGGCTACGGCGCGCGGGAGTTGACGCACATCGGAGGCTTCGCGCCGAAACTCGATCCGCGTTTCTGCGCGCACGTCGGAGCGCGTGACGTTGACATGGGCGAACGCGAGTTGATCCGCCGCACCGGAATCCGTTTTATCACGATGCGCGAAATTGACGAGCGCGGGATGAGTAACTGCATGGACGAAGCGATTGAGATCGCGCGGAAGGCTTCGGCCGGGTATCACGTAACTTTCGACGTTGACGCGCTCGATCCGGTTGATGCGCCGGGTTCGGGAACAATCGTGCGCGGCGGCTTCACCTACCGCGAAGCGCATCTGGCGATGGAGAAGATCGCGGAAGCGGGTCGTCTGATCTCTCTCGAAGTCGTTGAGATCAATACGACGCTTGATGTAAACAATAAGACGGCGGCGCTCGGCGTCGAATTAGTTTTATCAGCGCTCGGCAAAACTATTCTGTAAAAATCGAAAAAGGAATTTCGCTTGACTGACAAACTGCGAGTTGGCGTGATCTTCGGCGGACGTTCCGGCGAACACGAAGTCTCTCTGAGATCGGCGCGTGCGATCATGGACGCAATGGATCGCCACAAGTATGAGGTGCTCCCCGTTGCGATCACAAAAGAGGGACGTTGGCTTTCGCCGCGTGAAGCGACGAATTTACCTCCTGAAGAAATGATCTCAATCAACGAAGAGCAATCCGTTTCGCTCTCTGGCGATCCGTCGCGGCGCGGCTTGCTGAGGCTCGAAGAGCACGGCGAAAGAAAGATGCTCCAATCGCTCGACGTAATCTTTCCGGCGCTTCACGGGACGTTTGGCGAAGACGGAACGATTCAAGGTTTGCTGGAGATGGCCGCGTTGCCTTACGTTGGCTGCGGCGTGCTGGCTTCTTCCTGCGGGATGGACAAAGTTGTGATGAAGAGTTTGTTCCGCGAAGCAGGTTTGCCGATCTGTCGCCACATCTGGTTTCTGCGTGCAGATTGGGAGCGTGACGGGACAGACATCATGCGCCGCGTCGAACGCGAAATCGGTTTTCCGTGCTTCATCAAACCTGCCAACTTAGGCTCGTCCGTCGGCATCTCGAAAGCGAAGGATGCAACCGGGCTGGAAGAAGCGATCAACCTCGCCGCGCGTTACGACCGCAAGATCATTATCGAAGAAGGTTTGGACGTGCGCGAAATCGAATGCGCCGTGCTTGGGAACGACGCGCCCGAAGCGAGCTTGCCGGGCGAATACGTGAGCGCCGCTCATGAATCCCTGTTTCTTGATTACACGGAAAAGTATTCAAGCACGGGGCACGTCGAATTTGTCGTGCCCGCTCCGATACCGGAAGCGCTCGCGGTGCGCATCACGAAAATGGCCGTCGAGGCTTTCCGCGCGATTGACGGTGCGGGGCTGGCGCGCGTTGACTTCTTTCTTCGCCGCGACACGGACGAACTGCTCATCAACGAATTGAACACCATGCCGGGCTTCACACAGGTCTCCGGCTACCCGAAGATGTGGGCGGCTTCCGGTTTACCGTTTCCCCAACTCGTTGACCGCTTGATCGAGCTTGCCGTCGAGCGACACAAAGATAAAGAGCGCAATGAAACAAGCATTTGAGGCGGCGGTCGAAGGGGCAGAGACGGACGGTAACGCGCTGAAGGGTGTCGCGTTAGTCCGCGAAGCGCGTGACGGCATCAGTGATCACGTGCGAAGCGGAAAAGAGGTTGTCGCTTTCGGCAATTTCGAGGGAACTTTAGAAGAAGCATCCTGTCCTGTCTGCCGTCCCGCACCGCCACCGCGCTTACTGTTTAGAACGAAGCACGACATCGGATTCTGTCAGTGTGCGGGTTGCGAAACTATATATGCTTCGCCGCGCTTCGACGAGCCTTCGCTTCTGGAAATTTACGAGAACGAGAATTTCAAAGACTTGTCGTTTTATGAAAACTTCTCTTTTGAGAACTGGGAGCGTGATCGTGATCGCACATGGATCGTTTCAAATTTGAAAGTGCAGCTCGTAAAAAAATATCTCCACGACGGCGACCGTGTGCTTGACGTGGGTGGCGGCGTCGGAGAGTTTTGCGCGGTGGCGGCGAAAAGCGATTTGCGATGCGAAAGTATTGACGCAAGCAAACAATTAACTGACATCGGACGCCGCTTGTTTGGCGCGCGCGTGCAACAGGCGGAAGTTGAAGACTTCGATCCCGGCTACAAATTCAAAGGCATCGTTATCTGGGATGTTTTAGAGCACCTCTACGATCCGGTGCGCGTTCTCCGCAACTGCTATCGGCTGCTTGAGCCGGGCGGATACCTGTTCGCGCAAGTTCCAAATTCCGGCGGCTTTACGAATAAACTAAAAGCTTTCGCCTGCCGCGCGGGGTTGAGTAATAATGAATTCAAGCATTTCGGCTTTCCGTACCACGTTTATTTCTTCAACCGCCGAAGTCTCACGCGCTTGATGGCTGCCGCCGATCTCGAAGCGATACATTTTGAATCGTGGTCGCGTTTTATGAAAGACAATAAAGGCGGAGCGTTGACGCGCGCGTTCGATTCCGTGATGAGAAAAAACTGCCTGTGGGACTATGTAACGGTGATCGCGCGAAAGGGAAGTAGTTGATACGCAACAGAGTGATACATTTTTTGTCATTAAAGGAGAAGCCGGATAATTCACACAAACTTCTCCTCTCTAACGCCGGAATTGAGCAGATGCCCGCCCGCGACGACCTCAAAGAAACAACACAACTTCGATGAGAGGCAAGCTGGCGGACAGCCCGCTCGAATGACTTGTTAGATAACGATTTACTCAACTTGATTTGGTGCTTATTTCTGAAGCGTAAGCCAAACGGTGTCATGGTATTTCTGAAACACCTCAAAGTGTTCCGTTGAAGCAAGTCGAGCATTCGGCTGCGGAACTATTGTCACTGGAACTCCGAGTTCAAATAGACGATTGCCTAGAGATCGGGCGACACCCTTACCAATGCACACAATACATGACGGACTTGCGTTTCTGACAATTTGACCAACATATGCATCCCAACTCATGCGAAGGGCTGCCTCAACGAGCATAGGCGAAGGTTTTGGACACTTGGGAATATAAAGTGCGGCTAAACTAGCGTCAACAAGCCAGACGCCCGCTTCCTTCAGGTGCTGAAGGAGAGCTAATTTGTTCCAAATACGCTCCGGGAACGGGGTTCGAGAAACCTGTATTGGAGCGAAATCTTCGTTTGCGTGAACACGGTTGACGCAGCTATAAAAAATCTTCCAGAACTGCGGCGTACCTGAGTTTGCCGGAATGAAAATGGGCAGATCGAGAAGACTGTTTTCTCCGTAACCAAGGCAATACACAAGGCGCACAAATCCCCGTGGCACATCGATTCCCATGAAACTTGGTAAGACGACCCTGCGGTCCAATTCTGAGGTCTCTGTGTAGACGTGTGACTCAGCGAGTAGAACAACGCGCACACGTTCAGGACGCCAGTACGCTCGATGCTCTTCGGCGCATTGCAACACTTCAATTGGTTCAGCACTAGAACCAATCAATCTCACTAATCGGCTATGGCATTCTTCCAAAGCATCCATAGTTACTGAGTTCCTCTCCCTGCTGTCTAACTTCTGATTATGCGGAATGCTTCGTCATAACATTCCTAGTTAAGCATATTATAAGTAAACGTTCCGCATAGTAATACTTTACTGCGTCTGTATTGGCGATTGTAAGCTACCATCTTGGGAGCATGAAATATAAGCACTTGATCGAATACCCCGATTAGTTTTTCGGTCGGAGGCTGACCCATGGGTGCTCATCTCTTACAATTGCTGAAGACAGCTAAGATTTCGGGGCGCGGTAGCCGGAGCGTGTGCGTACTGTATGAGAGTTTTGCGAGAGTTGGACTTTGATTGTGCGCCAGCGACCGTCGCGCGCGCGGTTCGATGGTTGATAGCCGACGGTGTATTGGTTACTTAGTTCGCTCATGATCCCGGTGAAGGCGTCGCGCATCGCTTGTCCGCCCGGAGAGGCGACGTAGCGTCCGCCGCTTTTGGAAGCGAAATTTCTCAAGGCGGCGGTTGCGGGTTGTCGCCGATCAATAGAAATCTGCGGGTCGTACATATCAACCGTGTAGACTGTAGCACCAGCGGCGAGCGCGGCGGCGAGGGCTTTGTCTTGCGTGAGAGCGCTGTGGGTGTCCGCTCCGTCCGACAAGACGATGATCGCGCGCCTTTTCTCCTCGCGTCGGCTGAGGTCGCGCGCGGCGCGGGCGACGGCGTCGTTAAGGGATGTTTGACCATTCGCCCTCAAGTTGTAGGCGACGGGGGCGAGGTCGCGGCTCGCGGAGAAATCCTGCACCTGTTCGACGCGCGAATCAAAGCGGTAGACGGCCGCCACATCGTCGGAACGCAAGCCTTCCAGAAAACGGATCGCCGCCGCGCGCGCAAGCGACATACGACCTTCCATGCTGCCGGAAGTGTCAAGCAGAATGGCGGCGGCGAAAGGAGTTTCTTCGACGCTGAAGCTTGCGATAATCTGCTGTTGGCTATCTTCGTAAACTTTGAAATCTGATTCTTTCAACCCGTGGACATAAGCGCCGCGCGCGTCTGTGACCGTGACGTTCATCACGACGAGATCGGTGTTGACGCGAATCACATCGTCATCCTGCGCGTGGGCGGTGAAGGGAAGATAAGAAGCGAGAAGGAAAGAAAAGATAATCGCGCGGCTGAACGTGGTCGGAACAACGGATAATTTGACGGAAGAAAGTTTCATCATCGGTTCATGCCGCGTATGTGACGGATAAGCTCAAGAACTTCGTTGCTGCGGTCAATCACAGCTGCGGAGATTACTTGGCGCGGAGTTTTTTCAACCGCCTGCCGGAGTTCGTCGGCTAAATGGGCCAAACGCTTCAGCGCGAGTTGCATATTGCCGGGAGGGTTTTCTAAAACGCCTTCAGCAGTTGAACCCCCTGCGCTACCCCTGATGCGCCGCGCGAGTTTCTCGATGCGTTCGAGCTTTTTCGCTTCGTCGGAATTGAGGGAAGAGTGGCGGGCGAAATAATCGTTGAGCGAGCGGCTGAGTTGCGCGGTCAGGCGCGCCCGTTCCAGATGCTCGGCGTGCAAAGCCTTTTCGCGGTCAATCGCGGCGCGGGCGAAAATCTCTCGCTGCGGCGAACTCAAAGGTGATTTGGAGCGACGCGAAGAACGCGAGTCGTCGTCATCCTGCGAACCGAGATTGGGATTTTGCGCGCGGGCGGTGAGAGAACCGGCAAGGATAATTAAGACGATAAAGCTGAGATGAATTATTGGGCGACGCATAAGTATAATGTACAGTAATAGACTCCAAGGATAACCTCTAACACTCAGAAACGAGTGTAGCGAATAGCTTTTATCGTTTCAACTCAAGTAGATGTTTGTGACGGTGTGGTGAATCCAAATGGTTGCTCTACAAAAAAGCGAAGTGG
>JACCYN010000304.1 GCA_013696465.1 Pyrinomonadaceae bacterium | reverse complement strand
TGAGTGTTAATGGACGTAACGCTCACCCTTCGATTTTAGAGACGCACGTCGAACAGACGTTAGCAGATAATGGCAGAAGCTGTGCATGATTCTATACAGACGGAGCGTAGTAGATTTATAATTCTGGACGAAATTTGCACCGCTTTTCTTTACAACTCAAAGTTATTAAATCATTCGCGGAGGTTTAAGATCGATGAGTCAAGAAGAGTTTACACGCGAAGTCGCGGCGCGCTGGCGCAGAACGACTTCGCACAGTTTGTGGGCTACGTTAATTTTCTGTGCGCTCACGGAATCCGCCCCTGCGCAAGAGACGCGCCTTGTACCGAACACTCCGACGTTCGCGGCTCCCGCCGCGCAAGCAAATCCCGAAGAGGAAGAGTTTATTAAACCGTCGCGCCCCGGCATTGCTAACCCGGCGGAGATTCAAGAGGCGGGCGTGCTCCAACTCGAATACGGTTACGACGGAAATCTTCAGCGCGAAGATTTCCGTTCGCAGCAAACCGCGCCGCTCGCTCTGCGCTTCGCCGCCACCCGCCGCCTGCTGCTTGAATTCGATCTCGACACCGTGATCTCCGAACGCACGGAGGAAACCGCGCCGCGCATGACCGGCGTCGGCGACACGCGCCTCGGCTTTCAAATCGTCGCGCTCGAAGACACTGAAAGTCATCCCGCGCTCGCCTTCGCTTACTACGTCAAATTGCCGACCGCGAGTGAAGAGATGGGACTCGGCACGGGGCGCGTCGATCATCGCGTGGTAGCGCTGTTGAGCAAAAAATTCGGCGAAACTAATCTTGATTTCAACGTCGCTTATTTGAACGTCGGGCGCGAAACAGGAAGCGGGCGCGAATCGGGCGGGCAGGTGGCTTTGTCGGTGTCGCGTGAGTTTCAAAACAACTTCGGCTTCGAGGCCGAACTTGCCGGTCAGAGCGAGGACGACTCGCAGCCGCGCGGAATCTTCGCGCTCGGCGCTCTAACGTACCGCGCGAACAGGCGCTTGCGATTTGACGGCGGCTTGCGCTTCGGACTCAACCCGGATGCTCCGCGCGTCGGCGTCTTCGCAGGCCTCACCGTAGGCGTCGGGCGTCTCTACCGCCGTCGTTAGGAATTATAAAACTTCTGTTGCAGCCGACGGCGGTTCGCAATTCGCCGCACGCGAAGGGTGAGCCGCCGCTCACGTTAAGCGAATTGTGGCGAATCATTCATTCGTCACACGGCGTGGTGAACAATCACGGAAAGGTAAAAATTTATGCGGCGTATGTTCCATGAAAACGGTCTTTCGATTGTGTTGTTCGCTGCATTCCTTTTAGCACTTACTGGGCAATATTTCACGGGCTGGCAGGAATATAACGAGGATCAGCGGGAGCACGGGCAACCGACCGTGAGCGCGACGGAGTATTTTGGCGAGGGACATTTTATCGAAGCCGTGTTCGAGAACTGGGAAAGCGAATTTTTGCAGATGGGCGCGTATGTGTATTTGACCGTCTGGCTTTTTCAGAAAGGATCGTCCGAGTCGAAGAAGCCCGGCGTCACCGAGCGGGTTGACATCATCCTTCCCGAATCATTGCAAAAAGATGAGACACCATCGCTCGTGCGCAAAGGCGGCCTTGCCCTTAAGCTTTACCAAAACTCTTTAACCCTCGCGCTGCTTTCGCTCTTCTTCGTCTCATTCTGGCTTCACGCCTTCGGCGGGGCGAAAGTTTACAACGAGGAGCAAGCGGAACACGGAAGCCTTGAGCAAGTTTCCGTCGTTCAATACGTCGGCGGGTCGCGCTTCTGGTTCGAGTCGTTGCAGAATTGGCAGAGCGAGTTTTTCTCCATCGGCGTGATGGTCGTGCTATCGATCTGGCTGCGGCAAAAAGGCTCACCGGAATCGAAGCCCGTTGACGCTCCACACAGCGAAACGGGAACTAATTAGCGCGGGCGGCAAAGAACATAAACTTTTCACTTCTTAAACGGGCGTGTTATATTGCGCCCACATCTCTTTTTCCTTTAAGCTTGCAGAAACAACCACTGTGCGCTCTCTGCTGGTTTCGCCTTCGAGCGCCGGATTCTCCCTGAAGCGATACTGCGAGGAAAATTGTCGTCGTAAATTATAGACACTGTTTATTGGAGACATACGCATGAACATTTTTCCTTCTCGCGCCAATCCTTACCGCACAATTTTTCTTCCGTCGCTATTTCTCCTTCTCTCGTTCGCGCACACGAGCGCGCAAAATCAAAGCAACATCTCCGTCACTTATGAACTCGGCATGTCGCGCCCCGTCACGCACCTTTATGAAGTGACGATGATGGCCACGAACGTCAGCGCGCCGTTCATCGAGGTGCAATTTCCTACATGGGTTCCCGGCGCGTACCGCGTGGTTGATTCAGCGCGCAACGTGCAAGAGTTTCGCGCCGGGACGACGAACGGAAGCGCGCTTCCCTTCACCAAAACCGACACCAAAACGTGGCGCATTGAAACGCGGGGCAACTCTGCGTTGCGCGCGAGCTTTCAAGTTTATGCCGATCAACTGAATGTTTCGGGGATGCACCTCGACGACACGCACGCTTACTTTAACGGCGCGCTTCTCTTCCCATACGTTGTCGGCGCGAAAGATCGCCCCGTCACGCTCACCATCAACAAGCCGCCGCGCTGGGCGACAATCTCCACCGGACTCGAACCGACGCGAGGACAAGCGAACACCTTCACCGCTCCCGACTATGACACCTTCATTGACGCTCCCTTCGAGATCGGCAATCACAATGCGTTGCGCTTCAGTTATCAAAACATTCCTTACGAGATCGCCATCTACGGCAACCATAATTACGATCTGCGAAAATTCCAATCGGACGTTGAAAGAATCGTTCAATCGCAGGTGGATATGTTCGGCGGCGCGCCCTTCCGTCGCTACGTCTTTATCTTTCACATGACGCCCAACGGCGGCGGCGGACTCGAACACTTAAATTCGACCGTGATCGGGCTGCGTAAATACGGCGGCGCAACGGAAGACGGCTTTGATCGTTTTCGCGGCGTCACCTCGCACGAGTTTTTCCACCTCTGGAACGTCAAACGCATTCGACCCGACGTGCTCGGCCCCTTCGACTACGCGGCGCAAGTCCCGACGCGATACCTGTATATTTCCGAAGGCATGACAAGCTACTACGGCGACCTCCACATTTTGCGGAGCGGCGTCTGGACACCGGAAAAGTATTACAAACAACAGGCGAACACGATCCAAACTTTGCAGAGACTTCCCGGCCGTCGCATTCTCTCCGTCGAAGAATCAAGCATCAACACATGGTTTACGCCTGACAATTCTGCCAACAATTCTTTCAGCTACTACACGAAGGGCGACATCATCGGCATGTTGTTGGATTTAGAGATTCGCCATCGCACGAAGAATGCGCGCTCGCTCGACGACGCCTTTCGCCTTCTGTACGAGCGATACGCCTTGCCGAAACCGGGCTTTGCGCCGGGAGGTTTCGAGCGGGCGGTGGAAGAAGTGGCGGGCGGAAGTTTCAAAGAGTTTTTTGAAAAGTATGTGAACGGCACGGAAGAGTTGCCTTACGACCGCGTGCTCAGTTACGCAGGTCTGCGCCTCGAACGCAAAACCGATTCGTCAAAACTCGATCTCGGCATCAACTTCCCTGCCGAAGCGTCGGCCAACGTCGTCGGCATTAACATCACGGGCGTCAGTTCCGAAAGCCCAGCTTACAATGTGCTCGCCCCGAACGACACGATCTTGGCGATTGGCGGCGAGCGCACGAACGCAACCGTGTTTCCGTCACAGCTCGCCCGCTTCCGCGAAGGCGAGCGGGTGCCGATGACGATCTTTCGCGGCGACCGCCTGCTCGAAGTCTCGATGACAATGATCAAGCGTCTGACCATCACCTACGCGATCACGGAAAACCCGGCGGCAACCCCCGAACAACGCGCCCTCCGCGCCGCGTGGCTTGCGGGCAGAAGAAGTTAAATAGAAAATTTTGAGAACGCACATGAAAGTCAGTATCACCGTCGCCTCGCTACTTCTGACTTGCGTTGTCGCCTGCCAACCGACGGCAACGACAACGAATAACTCCAACTCCGCGTCGTCGCGCGGAGTTACGTCTAAGACTTATCGCGGCGTCGGCGTAGTTGAAGCAGTTGACGCTGACAAAAGAACGCTCAAAATCAACCATGAGAAGATCGAAGGCTACATGGACGCGATGACGATGGATTTTCAAACGCGGAATCCGACCTTGTTGAGTGAACTCAAACCCGGCGACCGCATCGAATTTACGCTCGAAGACACGGCGAACATCGTGGTTATCACGAACGTCAAAAAACTTTGAGATGTGACGTTGACGAATCGCCGTTTCGAGCATCTAAAACGATTGTGACGCTAACGAAGTCCGCTCGCCCTCGGGCCTTCCGCCGACACAACCTTGAAGGCGGGGCGCGCATCCGGTAGTATGGCACTTGAAGGTCGCCGCCGTCGGCGCGATCGCTTCGGGTAAAATGATCCAAAGAGGTTTCTCAAACGTGAAGAAGAATTTTTCCCTTCCGCTCTCAGCCTTGCTCGTCCTCGCGCTATCGCTTCCTGCTTTCGTCATCGCCCAAAATCAAAAAGGCGAACCGTCCGGCCCTATTGGGTCGGCAAGCTCGCGCGACGCCCGATCCGGCGGCGCGGGAGCAAGAGCGACCGGCACCGGCGCAATTGAACAGGATTTCACCGAAGCCCTGACGATTGTGCAGGAAAACTACGTTGACGGCGGCAAGCTCGATCACAACACGGTGTTCAAATCTTCGATCATCGGGATGCTGCGCGCGCTCGATCCGCACTCGAATTACTACGACCGCCAAGAGTTCGAGGAACTCAGGACAGACCAACGCTCCGAGTATCACGGCATCGGCGCTTCGATCAACAACTGGCGTCTGAACGCGGATCAAGTTGACACTTACATCATGGCGACCTTCGATGGTAGCCCTGCGGCGCGAGCCGGATTGCGCTACGGCGACCGCATCATCTCCGTTGACGGGCAAGCGATGACTGGCAAATCATCCGCCGAAGTGCGCGACAAGATTCGCGGCCCGCGCGGCACGACCGTCAAAGTCACGGTTGAGCGCGCTTCAAACGGTCGCGCCGAAACCGTCGAGATCACACGCGACGCCGTAGCCCAGCCGTCCGTGCCCGATTACTACATGCTGCGCCCCGGCGTCGGCTACGTTGATATGACGCGCGGCTTCAACTATGAGACGGCCGCCGAGCTTGAGCGCGCGATTGAAGTTTTGCGCGAACGCGGCATGACCTCGCTCGTCCTCGACCTGCGCGGCAATCCCGGCGGTTTCCTCGATCAAGCCGTGAAGGTCGCTGACGAATTCCTCTCGCGCGGACAAGTGATCTTGACGCAGAAGGGGCGCACTCGCGGCGGCGAAAGAACTTATAAATCAAGCAACAGCCAACCGAACACGACGCCGCTCGTCGTTTTGATCAACGGCGGTTCGGCTTCCGCGTCGGAGATCGTCGCGGGGGCGTTGCAGGATCACGACCGTGCTTTGATCGTCGGCGAGAACAGCTTCGGCAAGGGGCTGGTGCAATCCATCATCCCGCTCGAATACGGTGCGGGACTGACCTTGACGAGCGCAAAGTACTACACGCCTTCGGGTCGCCTCATTCAGCGCGACTACTCGAACGGTTCGCTTTACGATTACTACACGCGCGGCGCGGACAACAACAACCGCAATAACCAAGCGCAACCGTCCACCGCTCCGGCGCGGACCAACGGCACGGAGAGTCGCACCGACATGGGGCGCGTGGTTTACGGCGGCGGCGGAATTATGCCGGATGAAGCGGTAAAGCCGCGCACGCTTCCGCAGCAACAGGGTCTACTCGATTCAATCATCGGCTTTACGCGCGAACTGATCAGCGGGCGCATCAACGGCTTTGATTCTTACAAAGTGCAACGTCCGATTGACTTCGATCACGAACTTCAAGCGACCGATTTCCCGTTCACCGAACAACTCCTTGCGGCTTACAAACGCTACGCCGCGAGCAAGCCGTCGTTTAAGGTGACGGAAGCGCAGATCGACCGCAACCGCGATTTCATCCGTTGGTATCTGCGTTACCAAGTCGTGATGGCGGCCTACGGATCGGTCGCGGCGGAGCGCGTGCGCGTCGTTGACGATCCCCAGGCGACCAAAGCCGTCGAAGTGCTGCCACGCGCGCGCGATCTGGCGTTGGCGGCGGCGCGCGGGCGCAACCCCCAGCAACGTTCGTTTGAGTAGACACCGACGGGTCATCATCCGCCCCGAAGTTAAAGAGGTCGCTACTTTCAACATCAAGTAGCGACCTCTCTTCACGTCTGGCATGAGCCTCATCAGAATTGAGCTAAACCTTTGTAAAGCACGCCCCCGACAAAATCACCAACAACCCCGCGGCGTTTATCTTCCGTTTGCCCTTGACGCTTGTTTTAAGACATCCGTAGAATCCATTTCAACCAATTGACGTGAAAGAGTTTTACTGGCAATTTAACTGACCCGCTTGGTGAGGGGTGAATCTCACACACAGCTCGCAGGAGGCTCAAAACTATGAACAGCCCGCACGACACCGACGAAGACACACCGGCCTTGCCGCCAACCGACGCCGAACATCTGCTCACCGCCGGGGATGAAGAAGTAAAACACGCGGCCGGAGAGCGCGACCGCCATAATCCTTCGGTGCTTACGCGCATTCCCGAATCTTTAGGCGCTATCGGGCGCGACATCAAGGGGACGATTGAGCGCGCGATGTCGGCGAAGGACGATTACGTTGTTGCCGTCAAAGTCTCAGCGGAAGCGCAGGATCGCCTCGAACAACTCGTGCAGGCGGGCGTCTTCCGCAGCCGCGCCGAAGCGGCCGCCTACCTGATTGACGAAGGTATTATGGCGCAGGCTCCGCTTTTCGAGCGCGTCGAGCAAAAACTCGCCGAGATCGAACGCCTGCGCGCCGAACTGCGCGGCATGGTCGGCGAGCGGCAAATCTAAATTTTACGAATGCGCATACAAAGGTTTTGCAACCTTTTGCCCGCCGCCGCGTATCACAACAATCACCTTCACCAAAGTTTTGCGTCGGCACAGATTCGCACGCTTCCGAAGTGCGCGTTTGTGCCCACTCCGACCCTGAGTGAAACATACAATTTTGAGGAGACTTGAATGAACTCTCGATTCTGGGCCGTCGCCGCCGCGCTTTCGCTGTGGCTCATCGCCCCTTCAGCTCTCGCGCAGGGCAACCGGCCGACCACCACCGGCGGATCAAATTCACCTTCTGCGTCAGCAAACACTTTGCCGCGCTTGCCCATTGAACAATTCACGCTTCCCAACGGTTTGCGCGTCGTGATGAGCCGCGACAATTCCGTGCCGGTCGTCGCCGTCGCCGTCTATTACGACGTCGGCTCGCGCGACGAGCGCGCGGGGCGCACGGGCTTCGCACACCTCTTCGAGCACATGATGTTTCAAGGTTCGGAGAACGTGCCGAAGGCCGCGCACTTTCAGTTCATCTCAAACGCTGGCGGCACGATGAACGGCACGACCTCGACCGAGCGTACCAACTACTTCGAGACTTTGCCCGCCAACCAACTGCCGCTCGCGCTGTGGCTGGAGAGCGACCGGATGCGCTCGCTCAAGGTCACGCAGGAAAATCTCGACAATCAGCGCAAAGCCGTGCAGGAAGAGAAGCGTCTGCGCATTGATAATCAGCCGTACACGCCCGCCTTCCTCCGCATCAGCGAACTCATCTTCAAGAACCCGGCGAACGCCCACTCGACCATCGGCTCGATGGAAGATTTGGACGCCGCGACCGTCGAAGACGTGCGCGAGTTTTTCCGCATCTACTATGCGCCGAACAACGCCGTGATCTCCATCGTCGGCGACTTCGATCCGCAGACGGTGCGTCCGCTCGTCGAAAAATATTTCGGCACGATCCCGCGCCAGCCCGCGCCGCCGAAGGTGGACGTGAGCGAACCCGCGGAAGTCGCCGTGCGCAGTGAAACCGTCAACGACCGCTTCGCGCAACTCCCCGGATTCATCATCGGCTGGAAAGTGCCGCCGCGCCGCCATGCCGATTACTACGCGCTCGATCTCGCTAGCAACCTTCTGCTCAGCGGTGAAAGCTCGCGCCTTTATCAACGCCTTGTCAAAGGAGACGAATCCGCGCTCGCCGTCCAAGGCGGCTACGACGAACGGCGCGGGCCGTCGTCGCTCTTCATCTTCGCGTTGCCGAAGCCCGGCAAAGACGCGGAACAGATTCGTGGGACGATCATGAGCGAGATCAAACGCTTGGCGACCGAAGGGCCGACTCCCGCCGAGATGGAGAAGATTCGCAACAACATCTTGAACGATGTCGTGCGCGGATTTCAGTCGTCCATGTTCCGCGCGCAGCGTCTCGCCGAGTACGCGATCTACGACGGCGATCCGAACGTCATCAACACCGACATCGAGCGTTACCTGAGCGTGACGGCGGACGGGATCAAAGCCGCGACCGCGCGTTACCTCGACACGGACAACCGCACGGTACTCTCCGTCGTTCCGGCTCGCAGCGGCGACCGTCCGGCCGCCACCACGCAGCCGTCGGGCGAACCGCGCCAGCCGGGTGCGCCCGCGCCGCAAGTGCCCGCGCGACCCGCAACGCAACCCGCGTCTCCCGCAGGAGGGCAACCAGCGACGCCCGCGCGACCCGTCACGACTGACCGCCCCGCGCAGCCGCAGCAACCGACGGACACGCCGCCACAAACGCAACCCGGCGCACAGCCGAAACGCCCATAAGGAATCGCCCCAGAGGAGAACGTAATGATTACTCGCAAAAATTTACTAATGTGCGTCGCGCTGCTGTTGACCGCCGCGATGATGAGCGGCACGCTTCCGGCCTTCGCGCAGACCGCCGCCGTGCCGCAGCAACAACAGGGCGCGACGGAAGAATTTCGTCGCCAAGCTCCGACGCCGCTCCCCGCGCGCCCGCTTAATCTGCCCGCCCCTTACGAGACGACGCTGCCGAACGGTTTGCGCGTCGTCATCGTCGAAGACAAGCGCACGCCGCTCGTCAGTTACCGCTTGGCGTTTCGCACGGGCGACGCGCGCGACCCGAAGGAGTTGCCCGGCTTGAGCGACATGATGACCGGGCTGCTGACGGAGGGCACGACGACGCGCACTAGCCGCCAGATCGCCGACGAGGTAGCAAGACTCGGCGCGACCTTGAGCGCCGGATCAAACGCCGACTACACGACGGTCGCTGCCTCCGCGCTTTCAACCTACGGGGATCAGATTCTTGATTTGATGGCTGATGTCGCCCTGCGCCCCTCCTTTCCGCAGAACGAAGTTGACTTAACGAAGCAGAACACGAAGCAGTCGCTCGTCCTGCAGCGCGGGCAAGCGTCATTCCTCGCCAGCGAGCGCATCTCGCGCGTCATCTTCGGCGAGCACCCTTACGCAGTTATCTCGACGAACGCGGGGGCGGTTGACAAAATATCGCGCGAGCAACTCACTAACTTTCACCGCCAGACGTTCGCGCCGAACAACGCCGTGCTCGTCGTCGTCGGCGACGTGCAACGCGCCGCGCTGATGAACCGCATCAACACTCTTTTCGGCTCGTGGGCGAAGAGTCAAACCACGACCGCGAGTTTCCCCGCCCTGCCCGTGCGCACGGCGCGCGCGATCTACGTCGTAGATCGCCCCGGCTCGGCGCAGTCAAACATCGTGATCGCCAACGCCGCCATCACGCGCACCAGCCCCGACTATTTCCCCGCCCTGCTGATGCACACGATCTTGGGCGCGTCCGGCTCGGCGCGGCTCTTCATGAATTTACGCGAAAGCAAAGGTTACACCTACGGCGCGTACTCGAACCTTGACGCGCGCCGCGAGGCGGGCAGTTTCCGCTCGACGGCCGAAGTGCGCACGCCCGTCACCGGCGATTCGCTCAAAGAGTTTTTCTACGAGTTGAACCGCATCCGCAATGAAGCCGTCACAGATAAAGAGTTAGCTGACGCGAAATCTTACCTGACCGGCGTCTTCCCGATCCGGCTCGAAACGCAGGAAGGACTCGTCGATCAGCTCGTGCAGATCAAGATGTTCGGACTTCAGGACGACTACCTGCAAACCTACCGCGACCGCGTGACGCGCGTCACGAAAGAGGATGTGCAGCGCGCCGCGCAAAGATACGTGACGCCGGACAAAGTGGCCATCGTTATCGTCGGCGACGCCGCGGCGATCTCGAATCAAATTAAACCTTACGCCGACACAATCGAACTTTACGACACACAAGGCAACCGCAAAGAGATGACGGCCCCGGCAACAACCAACGCAACGATGAACACAACCAACGGAGGAAGCATGACGATTGAATCACCAACGACAGGAGTCGCGGCGAACATCGTCGGCTCGTGGACGCTCGAAGTCTCGCTGCCGAACGGACAGACTCTCCCTGCTACGCTCGTCGTCAAGCAGGACGCAGGGAAGACCACCGGCGAAGTTCAATCGCAAATGGCAAACTTCACGTTCAGCAGTATCAATCTTAACGGTAACACCTTTGATGGAGCGTTCTCCATGCAGATGCAGGGTCAAACGATGGAAGGGAAGATGACGGGGCGCGTGCAAGCGGACAAGATGGACGGCACGATCACGGTCAACACGCCGGGACTTCCGCCGCTCTCCTTCACCGGAACGCGCGCCAAGCAGTAAGAGATCGCAAGCAAACAGGAAATGAAAATCGTCCGGCGTTCGATGCCAGACGATTTTCATTTTCCGCACCAGCTAAGTTTCACGCGCTTCATGGTCGCGCTTCGATCTCGACGACTAATTGCACCTGCGAACGGACGTTGAGCGATCCGGCTTCGACCGGAGTTTGACGCTTCGCGTCGTAGCTCATATTTGAGTTCATATTCATCGTCCCGGCATTTCCCGCCGTCTCGTCCATCGCCAACGTGCGGGTTGTTCCCCCTTCCTGCCCTTCGACGACGCGCACCACGCGACCGCCAAGGGCTTGCGCCAGTGATTGCGCTTTCGTCATCGCTTGGCGCGTGGCTTCGGCGAGCGTGCGTCCACGCGCCGGATTGTCCTCGCGCAAAATGAATGAAACGCTTTGAATGTTGTTCGCGCCCGCCTGCGACGCAGCATCAATGACCGCACCGACTTTATCTAACTCCTTGAGTTTAACCGTCACACTGTTGCGCGCTTCATAGCCGATGATCGTCGGCATCTGGTTACTTCTGTAACTTTGTTGCGGCTGAAGGCTGTAATCGCTCGTGTTTATTTCCGGCTCGCCGCCTATCGTTCTTTTCACAGCTTCGATCACGGCTTCGCTTTTGCGCGCATTCTCTTGTTGCGCGTTGATCGCTTGCTTATCCTGCGTCACGACCGAGATGACGAGCACCGCCGTGTCAGGCTGCGCTTGCGAATTGGCATCGCCTAACACGGCCACCCGCGTTAAACGCGATTCTTCGCTCGCACATGATGCGACGAACAACACGAGCAAAAAAGGCGAAAGTAATATTACGCAACGGAGACTATTTTTCATGAGATTTTCTTTCAATTCGGCAACGAATTTTTGAAGCGTTCGAGCAATTGCGTTTACCGTTCGTACTGCAACACAAGTCCATCGCCGCCGACCGCCCAAGCATTTCTTTTGTCAACGAAGAGCGAGTAGAGATTCTGCGTCGTCCCGCTCGGCTGTCGCGCCCACGTGCGCCCGCCATCAGTCGTTCTCAAGATCACCCCGCCGCGCCCGACGATGAAGCCATCATCATCATTGACGAAACGCACGCTCAGAAGCGTCGAGCGTAAAGACACTTGCACGGGAAACCACGAGTCGCCGCCGTCTGTGGTGCGCAGGATCGTGCCGCGCTCGCCGACCGCCCAGCCGACGCGCTCGTTGCGAAAATCAACGCTGTAAAGTCCCGCGTTCGTCCCCAAACGCAGTTGCTTCCATGTGCGCCCGCCGTCAGCCGTTCTCAAGATGGTGCCTGCTGCGCCCACGACCCAGCCGCGTTCGGCGTTGACGAAATCAAGGTTAATCAACTCTTCGCGCGCTGGTGCGCGGTCTCTCACCCACGACGCGCCACCGTCTTCAGTGCGCAACAGCAGACTGTCCACTACCGTGTCGCGGCGACTGACGGAGCCGACCACCCAGCCGCGCCGTTTGTTGGCGAAGCGCACGCTGTAGAGTTCAGGGAAAGCGCCGTCGAACTCTGCGGGGGCGAAGCGGCGCGCCTCGCGCCACGTCGCGCCGCCGTCCGGCGTGGTGTAAATGCCGTTGGCGGCGAGGAATAACCCATCGTCTCGGCCGCGAAAGTAGATGTCGTTAATGCCTGCTTCGACGCCCGCCACCGTCTGCCGCGTCCACGTCGCCCCGCCGTCCTGCGTGCGCAACACCGTGCCTGCGTCGCCGCCGATCCAACCGCGCCGGGCGTCCGTGAAGATCACCGAGTTCAAATCCTGATTGTTAAGCCCACGCCGCACAGACTTCCATTCGTTGCGCTCCTGCGCCGTGACGAAAAGGGTCACCAACAGACAGAGCGCGACGACAGGCAAGATTTGCTCACGTCGTTTTGTACGTTTCACATTCATCTTCAATTCTCTCGGCTAAAAGATCGCCATGACAATTTTCGAGTCGTGCGCCTTCACAGAAGCGAGGTTTAGGCCGCCCTTGTACACGAACTCGCGCCCCGAACACAAGGCGGAATGCGGCGAACGGAAATTTTAGTCGAATAACATTTCCGCCCGCCGCGTTGGGTTATGAATCATCGCACGCGATCTTTACCACACATTTTTCAAGTTAATTACCCGCGTTATTAACTCGATAAACGCGACCCTTGAAGACGACCACGACGCGCTCGCCCAGAGCGAAAAACCCGGCGAGGCGCGGTTCGCGTTTGAGCAACGCGAAGTATTCGTCCGCGCCGAAGACAAGCGCGGTCTCCGGCAGTTTCGCGTCCGCCTTAAACTCTGCATCCGTCCACACGCCTTCGCGCAAGTAGAATGTTTTAGTTCCGACGCGGCGCACAATGCCATTATTGATTCTTACAGCATCATCGTCCGTGCGCGTTGATTCTTGCTGCGCCCGCGACTGTTTGCTCTGTTGAACTGCGCTCGCGCCGGTGGTTGCGGTCGGTTGCGCCGCAGGTGGTGACGCTGGCGCGTTTCTGACAGCGCGTTGACCGCTCATATTCCCGCCCGTTCCTGCGCCTCTACCCTGCATCGGCAACTGTCGAATTTGCCTCTGGCTCTGCGCATCCGCACCGCCAACTATATTCATCCCTTCGGCATTCGGTTCGAGCGCAAGGTAGGAAGTGTAAGGCGTAACGATGCCGTAGCGCGTGCCTAAGTCAACGATCTCGTCGCGCAGTTCCCTCTGCTCGCCGTTCGTGCGAATCTGCTCCATCAACCACCCGACGCGGCGCGTCGCCCACAAGCGCGGCAGAAAATCGTTCGCGTCTTCGTTCAAAGGAAAATGAAGATTCTCGTAAGCGAACGCCCGCGTCTGGCGATTAGTCTGACCCGTCAAGCGCAAGCGCACGTTTCGCAAGTCGCTCGCGTTGCGGTAACGGCCGATGAGCGTCATCTGCGCGCCGCGAAACAGATCAGGCATCGCCTTCGGATAAACGAGATCAGTTTCCATCACGCCCATGTCGAGCGCAAGATTCGTCAACACCGGATGATTAACTTTTGCGAAGAAGTTTGAGACTTTAACTTCCAAGTTCTCCTGCGGCTCGACGTAATCGGCGACGCCGCCGTTTTCCGCCGCGAGTTTATCCAAGAGCGCGGTGTTCACGTCGTAGCCGACGCCGAAGGTGAAAAGGCGCACGCCTCCCTTTCGCGCTGCGCGCACGTTGTCAACAATTCGATTTGCGTTCGTTTCACCGACCGTCGGCAAACCGTCCGTTAAAAAGACGATCATCTTTGGCCGGTCGCTTCCGTCAAACTGGTTCTCGGCGGCAATGAGCGCGGCGTTGATGTTTGTGCCGCCCGTCGGCCTTAAACGGTTAACGAATTCAACTCCGCGCGCACGCCCCGCGTCGTCGGCCGCGACGAGTCCGCTTGTCATCAAGCGTTCTTCGCCCGCAAACGCGACGACATTAAAGCGATCTTCCGCTTGCAAACCGCGAATGCCGAAGAGCAACGCGGCGCGCGCCTTCTCCATCTTGCCCTCCGCGTCCATCGAGCCGGAAGTGTCGAGCACAAACACGATGTCTTTCGCTGCGCGCTCCTCTTCTGACCAATCATCTTTCGGCGAGATCATGAGAAGGAAATAACCGTCCTTGCCCGGCTCGCGGTGCGTCAAAAGCGAAAGCCCAAAATCAGATGAGGAAAGCGAGTAGAAAAGTTGAAAGTCTTGCGGGTTCTGCGCGTTCGTAGATTCAAATGAAAGATGCGCGCCGCGTTCGCCGTTTCTCTTCACGTCAACCGCATGACTCGGCGAATAGATGTTGCGCAAAGGATCGCGGCTCTCAATTTCCACGTACCCTGAGACAGTGCCGATAGTCGTTAAATTCCTGCCCGTGCCAAGCGGGTAACGATAGGCGACGGTGCCGGATTCGGCTTGCAGCACTTGCGTGTAAGTCAACTCAAGCTTTTTGTCGGAGCGCGCCGGAATCGGGAAGACGCTCGCCTGAAACAGATTTTTGCCCGCGTACTCAAGGAGTCCCGGATCGCGTTGGCGACGCACGATCTCGTCGTAAATCCGACGCGCCTCTTCGCGCGAGCGGACTTCGCCGACCAACTTGCGATCACCTTCCCAGATCGCGAACTCCGACACGGAAGCCGTCTCCGGGATCGGAAAAAAGTATGTTCCTTCCAACACCGCGTCCGTGTCGTTACGGAAAATCTGCTCGACATGCGTCGTGGCGACTTGACCCGCGATCTTCGTGTCAATCTTAATTGATTTAATGGGCAGCGTGCGCGGCAATGTTTGAATTGGGCGCGGGCAACGCTCGCACGGTCGCGGCACGATCACGCCCTGCGCATTTGCGGAAGCAACGGCAACCGACATCGACCCCACAAACACAAACACCTTCAGCAAGAAACTTTTCCGAGCCTGCATAAAATTTCTCCTCGAAATCTTTGATAGAGCCTCAGGCGGGACAACGGTTTTCCGCCTCAGCTTCCTCCATTGAACGAGCGCGCGAAGCATTTCTTGCAAGCGCGCGGCGAGAATGTTTGAAGCTTTCAGCTTTTGAAGTAAGAGTTGAGGCGGAGGTTTGGCGCGCAATCGCTTAACGACGAAGGCAAACAATCTTAACGCAACGAATTATTAAACGGTTTCTTGCCACAAACGACGGTTACGTAAGCTTACGACAACCGTAAACAAAGCGATCACAATTCCGCACGCGGCGAGCGTCAGAGGCGCGCCGAAACGACCGGCCATCGTTCCGGCGATCAGATTTCCAAATGGAGCAGTGCCAACGAAGGAGAGTATGAACATGCTCATCACGCGCCCGCGCATCTCGTCCGTCACGAGTTGTTGCAGCAAGGTGTTGATAAGCGCAACGCTTGTGGTCATCGCAAAGCCGACGCCGAAGAGCAACGCAAGCGCGACGGCCGGTAGAATCGAAAGCGAGAACCCGACCACCGACAAGCCGAAGGCGAGCGAACCCGCAAGCACAATTGCGCCTTTGCGCCGGAAGTCGCCGAGGAAGGCGAGCAACAGCGCGCCGAAGAACGCACCCAGTCCGGCGACGCCCATCATCATCGCGTAGCCGCCCTCGCCGAAGCCGTAAACGTCGCGCGCAAAGATTGGCATCAAGGCGATGTAAGGCGCGCCGAACAGACTCGTCACCGATGAGATCAGCAGCAGCGTCCGCACGCGCGGGCGTTTCGCCGCGTAGCGCAACCCGTCGAGTAAATCTTCCCACAACGCTCCCTTGTCTCGCAGCGAACGCGCGGCAGACGCCTCCTGCTGCGCGTCGGTTGCGTCGAAGCGAACCAGCAAGAGCGCGCCGATCACGAAGACGAATGACGCGGCGTTAATGAAGAAGCATCCGGCAAGTCCGAACCACTGCATCGTTGCGCCCGCCAAGACGGGGCCGAGCACGCGCGAGAGTTGAAACTGCGTCGAGTTGAGCGCAATCGCATTCGCTAAATCTTCCCGCCCGACGAGGTCTTTTGTGATCGCTTGATATGACGGCCCGGCAAGCGCCATGCAGCAGCCCGTAGCAAACGAAAGCAGAAGGATCATCCACACCTCGACCGTGCCGGTTGCGACGAGCAGAGCGAGCACAAGCGCGGAAAGCCCCGCGCCCGCCTGTGTAAAGATCAATAGCTTTTTGCGATCAACGAGATCGGCGAAGACACCGCCGAGAAGCGTGAGAAGGAGTCCCGGAGCGAGTCCGACGAAAGCATCGAAGCCAAGCCAAAAAGCTGAATCGGTGATTTGGAGCACAAGCCAGCCTTGCGCCACCATCTGCATCCATGTGCCGGTGTTGGAGAGAAATGCGCCCGCCCAAAAAAGCCGGAAGTTGCGATGCGCGAGAGCGCGAAACATTTCCGTCGCGCGCCTCGTCTGCGCAGGCTCAATCTGTACTGTCGCCATATCGTCGAACTACAATCTTACTCCATTATTGCAATCTCGTTTGATTCCGGTGTGGAAACTTACGCACGTCGCCATGCCGAAAGCGGCGCGCCCGAACCGTTGCGCCTGAGAGCGACGATCTCCGCGAGGATGGCGAGCGCAACTTCTTCCGGCGTCACCGCGCCGATGTCCAGTCCGACGGGCGCACGCACTTCTCTCAAAACATTTTCATCAAAACCTTCTTCCCTGAGCCTTTCGAGCACAATGTTCGTCCGGCGTTTGCTTCCGATCATCCCGACGTAATCAGGATTAACCGCAAGCACCGCCTTCATACATTCTTCGTCTTCGTTGTGCCCGCGCGTGACAACTGCGACGGCGACGCCCCGCCCCGTGCCGAGATTTGCGCGAAGGGCTTCGCTCCAATTCGTCGCTGCAATGAGTTCAATGTCTTCGGGAAAGAGTTCATGCCGCACGAAATCACCGCGATCATCAATCAGTGTCACGCGGTAGCCGACCGCGTGCGCAAGGCGGGCGAGCGACGCGCCGACGTGCCCCGCGCCGCACACGACGATGCGCGGTTCAGGCTCAAGCCGCTCGAAGAGCACACGCGCCCCACTCCACACATCGAGTTGCGGAGCAAACTCTTCAACTTTATAAGTTGCAGCGTCAACGCGCGCAAGCAGAAACTTCTGCGCGCGATTCGTTACGGCTTCGTCCAATTTTTCGTCGCCGAAGCTGCCAGAGAGAGCACCCGTTTCTTCACAGAGAATCTTCGCCCCGACGTTGGCTTTCCCTTCAACGAGCGTGACGAGCGCGGCGACCGCCCCTTCCATTAGGGCGCGTTTAATTTTTTCCGAGAGAAGAGAATCAGACGTTTCGTCTTCGGAAGAGTTCATCAGTCTTTGCCGCTTGGTAGGACTTTATTGTTTGAAGGAATAACCGCGCTGTTTGACGACCCCTTAGTTCGTTCTTTCATTCTCAGATTAAAGCGGCGTTGTGCGGTTGCCATGCGTCAATGAAAATCTCCATCACGCCGCCACACACCATGCCCTCTTCGCTCGCCGCTTCCGCCGTCAAACTGAACTTGTGCAGACGCGATTCGCCGGTGCGCAACGCCTCGCGCGCCTCCGCCCAGACTTCCGCTTCGATACAGCCGCCGCCGACCGTGCCTGCCGTCGCGCCGCTCTCGAAAAAGAGCATCTTCGCTCCGCGCCGTTGCGGAGTTGAGCCGCGCGTGTGCGCTACCGTAGCGACGACGACCCGCTCGCCCCGTTCGTGGGCTTCGCCGATCAAACAGTAAACTTCACTTGCCGATATTGTTCCCATAGACGCCTGAATTCTCGCTCCGCTAAAATTGGAAAGGCGGAGCAGCGACAGGCGGCGCGCCCTCCGGCGAAGTGGTTGTGCGGGCGGGCGACGTGGTGTTTGTCGTGGATGAAGCGTTTGGATTCGCGTCGTTGCGGTTCGTCTGCGCGGCGTCGTTCGTGTCGCGATCAATGAGCTGGCGCAGGCGCTCGGTTTCCGTGTCGGCGTTGGCGACGGCCGTTTCCAGACGTTGGCGACCCAAGGTAAGGGTTTCGAGTTGGGTGCGCACGCGCTCCCTTTCCGCTTGAAGTTGACGTTGAAGTTGCGCGCGCACCTCTTCCGGGCGCGATGAGCCGCTTGTTGCGGCGCGTCGCTCAATGGCTTCCGGCTGAAGCTCATACTCCAATTGTTCGGCGCGCGCCTGTGTGTCCGCTTCCTGTTTCATCACGTCGCGCAGTTGCGCGCGAAGACTCTCGGCGCGTTGCTCGGCGCGCGTCAGCCGCTCAAGATTGATCAGCGTGCGTTGCTGTTCTTTGAGTTGGTTCAGATCATTCGTGAGACCCGAAACCTGCGACGACAAACGATTAACGGTGCTCTGCAAAGACTCTCCCTCCGTCCCATTCCCCGTTTCCGAACGAGCAGCGCCGCCGCGCGCGCCGTTCGCCGTGCGACTGCCACCGACTTCAGAGTTGTTCGGATCGTTTGTCCCCGAAGAGTTTTGCTCTTCGGCGGTGCTGATGATGCGCGCGTCGGGCGCGGTTGACGAAGAATCGGCGGGCGGCGTCGGGCGCGCTGCGACCGGATTCGTCACGCGCCGCGAGGGTCGCCTGCGACGCCCTTGCTGTGCGTAAGCGTCCGGCGAGGCGGATGATAAAAAGAAACTAAGACTTAACCAGAACACCACGCAACAGAATAATCTCACCCTCATTACACACCTCCACTTACTAACAGCCATCCGGTCGGCAGCCGACCGGCCGAGCGGCGAACGTGCTCGCCGCAAGACATACAACGCCCATCCTCAGCCGCTGCATGAGAGCGTAGCGAGTATCCGGTCGGCCGCAGGATATTGTTAGGCCACGTCAACGCGCTACCGTCGTCGGGCGGCAACTATTGCTCTGCACCCTGTTGCCAACTCGTCCCGTCGGCAAATTTAATGCGCTCTACTCGGAATACGTTCTTTCGTATATTTCCTGTTGCCTTGCCGTAGCTGCGCCCGTTACGAAATCCGCCATCGGAGTTGATCTCCACCGACCCGCGCGGCTCAAGTTTGATGCCGTCCTGACCTTGCCCGGATTTTACATCTCCCTTGAATTCATATGTCTCGATGTTCGCTATGTCATACCCACTTATCACCTTGCCGCTCGCGTTCTCCAAAGTCAGCCGCGCCTTCCAACTCGAACCATCACAGAGCGCCTCGGAGATGGACAAGCGGGTAGGTGCCTCAAGCTCACCCTCTACTGTGAACGAACCTTCGGAGCAAGGAGTCTCAATGGATTCGCCGAACAGCAAGTTGTGCGACACGCCATGATCAGTTAGGGGAGAACAAGGAAACACCAGATAAGATGCTATTAGGGCAAACGCTATCAGATAGTTCATGTCTTCTTCTCCCCGAAATAACAAGCTCATAGTTGTGGGCTAACACAAGTTAATACACGCCGGGCGCACCGTCTCGTTGCAACTTTGTTTTCCTTTTTGACGACGCAATTCCGCGTATCAACCCGGTTGAATCTTAAAGCTGATGTCCATCGCCCGCGCCGAATGCGTCAGCGCGCCGATGCTAATCAGGTCAACTCCGGCCTCGGCATAGGCGCGCACGTTTTCAAGCGTAATCCCGCCCGAAGATTCAAGCAAGACATTTGACGCCAGACCGCGCGCCGCGTCCGCCATGCGCCGCGTCTCTTCCGGCGTCAGGTTATCGAGTAAGATGATGTCCGCTTTAGCTTCGATAGCCTCGCGTAGATCATTTTCATTGGAGACTTCCACCTCGATCTTATGCAGATGACCGATTGCCTCGCGCGCCCGCTCGACGGCCGCCCTGACTCCGCCCGCGAGCGCAATGTGATTGTCTTTAATCAACACGCCATCATCAAGGCCGAAGCGGTGATTGCGACCGCCGCCGACGAGCACCGCGTATTTTTCGAGCATCCGCAAGCCCGGCGTCGTCTTCCGCGTATCTACGATTTTCGCGTTCGTGCCTTCAATCGCCGCGACGTAAGTGCGCGTCAGCGTGGCGATGCCTGACAGACGCTGCAACAGGTTCAGCGCCACGCGCTCGCCGCTCAAAAGCACATCGGCGAAGCCGCTCGTGCGCGCAATGACTTTGCCCGCTTCAACTTCGTCGCCGTCTGAAACGAAAGCTTCGAGTTGCTGTTGCGAATCGAGCGTCGAGAAGACTCCCTCGGCCGCCTCCAACCCAGCGATGATCATCTTCTCTTTGGCGATGAAACGCCCTCGCGCGCGGGCGTTCGGCGTCACGGTGGCTTGCGTCGTGATGTCGCCGCGCCCTAAATCTTCGCTCAAAAATCCGCCGATCTGCGAGTACAAAGCTCCTTCGTCAATTCCGATGGCCATTACCCCCTCAATGCCTCCAGCATTCTCCTGATCGCCTGCGCGCGACTCACCAGATCGTCAACGCGCTTCCCCAACTCTTCAACTTTCTCGGCAGGCGCGCGTTCTCTGAATTGCGAATTGGCGAGTTGGGCTTCGCCGCGCGCCGCTTCCGCCTCGACCTTCTCCAGTTCGCGCCCCAGCCTTCCCTGTTCGCGCTCGAAGTCAATCAACCCTTCGAGCGGCACAATCGCTTCCGCCCCCGCGCCAAGAGCTGCGCGCGCCGAACCGCGCGGCACAACTTCCAAAGACTCGCTGATAGTTACTTCCGAAGCGCGCGCAATGCGTTTGATTTGATCAATGGAAGTTGCAAACACTTCGCGCGTCCGCGCGTCGGGCGCGCTTACGAGCACGCGCACCGCTTCGCCTGGCTTGACGTTCATCTCTGAACGAATGCTCCGCACGCGCGAGATGAGTTCAATGACGGCGTTCATCTCGCTTTCCGCCCGTTCGTCAATCAATTCTGCGCGCACCTGCGGGTAAGCGGCAAGCATCACGGTCGGATTCATCTCGCGGTAAGCCGGATGGAGAAACTCGCGCCCGCCTTCTCCAGCCAAACTCGCAAGGCGCTGCCACAATTCTTCGGTGATGAACGGCATCAACGGATGAAGCAGGCGAAGTGATTGTTCGAGCATCGTGAGGAGCCGACTGCGCGCCGCGTCGCGCGCGGGCGAGGCTTCGACGTTTGTTACGTCCGCCTTCACCAACTCGATGTACCAATCGCAAAAATCATCCCAGAAAAAGTGATACAAACTATACACGGCTTCGTGGAATTGACGCTTCTCCAGCGCCGCGTTTATTTCCTCAGCCGCGCGGTTAAAACGCGAGACGATCCAGCGATCATGCAACGCCCACGTTTCAGAAGCTCCCTCTACCCTTGCGCCGATCCGCGCTCCTTCCGCGTTCATGAGACAGAAGCGCGCCGCGTTCCAAATCTTATTCGCAAAGTTGCGGTAAGATTCAACTTGATCGTCGCGCCAGCGCACGTCAGTGCCCGCGCTCGCCGCCGCGAGTGTGATGCGCGTCGCGTCAACGCCGTATTTGTCAAATACCGCCAACGGGTCAACCGTATTGCCCTTCATCTTCGACATCTTCTGCCCGTGCTTATCGAGGATGATTCCCGTAATCGCCACCTCGCAGAACGGAATCTCGTCCATGAACTTGAGACTCAGCATCGTCATGCGCGCCACCCAAAAGAAAATGATGTCGCGCCCTGTGACGAGCACGGATGTCGGATAGAAAGTTTTGAGATCGTCCGTCTCATCAGGCCAGCCGAGCGTCGAAAAACACCACAAGCCGGATGAGAACCAAGTGTCAAGCACATCGTCGTCCTGCGTCAGTTGCGCATCGCCGCATCCCGCCTTCGCGCGCGCTTCTTCTTCGCTACGCGTGACAATAACTTTGCCATCTTCTGTGTACCACGCCGGGATGCGATGCCCCCACCAGAGTTGGCGCGAGATGCACCAATCGTGAATGTTCTCAAGCCAGTCTGTATAAACTTTCGTCCACGGATTTTGGGGCACAAACTCCGGCTCATGCTGTTTGTTTCCAGCTTCAAGCGCGCGCTCCGCCATCTCCGTCATGCGGCAGAACCACTGGGTTGAGACGAGCGGCTCAACCACAGTGCGGCAACGGTCGCAACGCGAGATCGCAAATTCGTAGTCAACAACTTTCTCAAGCAAATCGAGCGCGTCGAATCGCTCGACCACTTTTGCGCGCGCCTCGTAGCGATCCAAACCGACAAAATCTTTTCCCGCTTCGTTCGTCATCCGCGCGTGTTTATCAATCACGACGACTTGCGGCAAGCCGTGACGCTCGCCCATCGCGTAATCGTTTGGATCGTGCGCGGGCGTTACTTTCACTGCGCCTGTGCCAAACGCCGGGTCAACAAACTCGTCTGCGATGACGGGAATCTCGCGCGCGGTGAGCGGCAACTGTAAAGTCGCTCCGATGAGATCGCGGTAACGCTCGTCGTCTGGATTGACGGCGACCGCTGTATCGCCGAGCATCGTTTCGGGTCGCGTCGTGGCGACGATCACAAAG
>JACCYN010000194.1 GCA_013696465.1 Pyrinomonadaceae bacterium | reverse complement strand
GAGTTCGGCTAAGCCGACGAGGGCGAAGCGGCGCAGGTGAAGGCGCGGGTGCGGCAGAATCAGAAATTCGGATGTTTGTTGGGCGTCGCCGTAAAGCAGCAGATCGAGATCGATTGTGCGCGCGCCGCGCAGAACTTCACGCCGCCGACCGAGCAGATATTCTATCCGAAGCAAACGCGCGAGCAGTTGTTCTGGAGTGGGAAGCGCGCCTGCTAGTTCAGCAACCATGTTGAGAAAGAGTGGTTGAGCAACGACATCAACCGGCACGGTTTCATAGATCGAAGACAAGCGCGTGACGTTCAACCCTGCGTCCATCATGCCGCGCACGGCGAGCAAAAGGTTTCCGGCGCGGTCGCCTAAATTCGAGCCGAGACCGACATAAGCTTTGACGGATGATGAAGTCGTATCATTCATCGCACGCGAAAATGAAATGCCCTTGGATAACCAAAGCAGAGTGTATGTTATACTCATCAGGCAGGCGATCATACGAATCTTTGTTCGTGCGGCAGAGACGGTGATGCCTGTCCGGTGTTTTAGATTTACATTTAATCCAGTGATGCTTCAAGGTTTTTGCTCAATTATTTTTTAAGCGCTGAAGCATCCGGGCGGGTCATGCGCACCGTCCAGACACAAATGGCTCGCAGAAGATTTCGCAGCAACCAGCGTCACGAACCCTCGACGGAACGCTCCGTACTTGAGTATTTCTCCACACCTGCGCCGCAAACCTCACGCACCGAGATCATGCGCCTCGTGCGCGGCGGCGAAGACACTTACCTCGAACTTAAAGTTAAACTTTCCAACTCGGAGAAGATCGCGCAAGGGATCGTCGCGCTCGCCAACACGGGCGGCGGAGTGATCGTCTTCGGCGTTGACGATCAGATGCGCGTTGAAGGCTTGAGTGATCCTGAATCCGTGCAGGAAGAACTCGTCCGCATTTGTCGTCACGAGATCGCGCCGATGCTTGTGCCCTACGTTGACGGCATCTCGTTTGACAACGGCCGCCGCATCGTCGCTCTCGAAGTGCGCGGCACGCGCCGACCTTACCGCACGCGCGCCGACGGTCGCTACTTCGTCCGGATGGGCGCAGAGAAGCGCGAGGCGATGCTCGAAGAATTAACTGCCCTCATGGACGAAGCGCGCCCGTTTCAATACGAGTGCGCACCTGTGATCGGAGCGAGCGTCAAAGACGTTGACGAAGCTCATCTGTGGAGTTACCTGCGCGAGTTTGAAGGAGACGCTTTCACGGAAGCGAGCTTTGGCGATTACCCGACTGCCGAAGTGTTGGAGCGCGAACTTGCGCTTGCGACCACGCAAGGGGGCGAGACGGTTCCGACCATCGCGGGGCTGTTACTCTTCGGAAGAGATGAGAGCGTCCACAAACTTCTGCCGCGCGCGAGCTTAACGGCCGTGCGCTTCTCCGGCGATTCGTCATCTTCAGGCGCGCCCGAAATAGAACGCGCGCAACTCACCGGCAATCTGCACACCGTTTACGAAGCGACGCTCCGGTTCATCCGGCGTTACTGCGATCTGTGGGAAGCGCGCCCGCGCAGTTTTGCGCATGAAGAACAGAAAACTGACGAGACGTTTGTCGCGCGAGCGAATTATCAGCGCGATGCCGTATGCGAAGCCGTCGCCAACGCTTTGTCGCACCGCGATCTCGCCTTGCGCGATCACACGACGCGCATCCACATCTATGATCATTCGATTGAGATCATCAATCCGCGCCGCGCCGCCGACTTCGCCTCCACATGGGGGAAGGCGATCCGCTACGGCGTGCCGCAACGACTCAACCCGCAGTTGCACGCCGTCTTTATCAACCACGCTTACGGAATCAAATTGCCGCACGGCGGGTTGCCGATGCTGATGCGACAGTCGCGTTTGTTTTCCTCGCGCCGCCCTGAGATCCACGTTTTCAATGATGAATTTCGTTTGCGGATTTACGGGAGCTGAATTTTATTGACGACGCGCATCGCGCTTTTGAAAATCACGCAACTTCAAAGGCTTAGTCGTCGGATTATCAAAAGGGTCGCACGTTTTCATTACGTGCGACCCTTTTGATATCGGTTGATTTTGCGATTGCTTTCCGCGCTTGATGACGACGAAACAAAAACCTGTTCTTAAAGCTTAACCTTTCGGCGCGTTATAGAATTGGCGCGCGTTAACGATAAATTCTTTGTCGTCAAATTGCCCGTCGCCGTCAACGTCAACGCGCACGGTGATCTTGTGTTGCTTGCCGTCGCGCACGTCGCCGGGATTGTAGCCGAGGCTGTATTGATTACGAAGCAGCGCGTTGATCGAGTTGAGCACGCCGGGCAGTTCGCCGTCGAAAGTGACGGGGAAGTATGCGCCACCCGATTCTTTGGCGAATGTTTTTAGGGCGTTTTGCGCTTGCAGGATCGTCATGCGTCCCGGTTGAACTGAGCCGAGCAAACCGTCTTCGGCGGGAAGTTGATCGCCATACTTTTTGAAGAACAGGTTGCCCGTCCCGATGATGTAGATCGGGACTCCGGCGTTCTGCGCGACCTTGCGCGCGTTGCCGTAATTGATCTTGCTAAATGTATCAATGCCCCTCGTGATAAGGATCATCGCTCGTCGGCGATTTTGCACGCTCACCAGCCCCGCGTAATCGGCCGTGCGCTCCTTCGTGTTATCCAACACGACCGCGTCGCCGCGCCCGCCCATCAACACAAACTGCATCGCGTCGAAAAGATTCGCTTCGCTCGAAGAAGGATAGCTGCGAAACAGCAGGTTGATCACACTTTGAATGCGATTCGGATCGTTGGTGAAATCCGTGAGCGGTGTGGCGCGATTGTCGAAAGCGATCACGGAGGCGTAATCGTTCGGGGGTTGAATGAAGCGCGTTAAAAACATCGCCGCCGGTTTTAAAACCTCGTATCTTCCGGGTTCAAACCGGTCGCCGCCGTAGGTGTCCAGCCCCTTACTGTATTCGAGCACAAGGGCGACCGTGATCGGGGCGTCGGGCGTTGAGAAGTTGGTGATCTCTTTCTGCACGCCGTCCTCAAAGATAGCGAAATTCTCGCGCTTAAGGCCGGTGATGATCTGGCGCGACTTCTTGTTGTAAACAACCGCATCAACATTGACGAGCGTCGAGCGCACGCTGATCACTTCGTCCTGCGGCGAGCCGACGACATCGGGCGGCAGCGGTTCTTGATTCGGTTGATTGCCGCCTTGCTGTGGTTGCTGCCCGTCGCGCCGGTTCTTCTTCTGCTGCGACGGAGCGGGTTGCTGGCGTCTCGATTGTGCGGGCGCGATGAGCGGACACGCGGCGAGCAAAAACGTGAAGATAACTCCGAGCGCGACGGCGGGGCGGCGGGCGGTAAAGCTTTTCATAACAACCTGACCCTTCTGCGGTTGAGACGTTGACAAATTGAGGGGGCGACTAAACTTCGGAGTATGTGCGGCGGCGACCGGACGCACGGTCAATCGAGAAATCCAACAAATTCGACGCACGCCCTTTGATGCGCGAAAGGGTGTTTGAGTTTCACGGAACTTTTCAGCGACCCGAAGCGGCTTCGGCTTCAATCGTCGCGTCGTAGTTGCCGGTGTTGTCGGCCAGATTCCCTTCGTTAACTCCTAAAAAGAGCACCCCGTCGCGTTGCGCAGTGAATTCGCGGCGGTTGCCGATAAGAATGAAGTCGTCGTTATCGTCTCCGATCACGGCGATGAGCGCACCCGTCGCTTCGTTGCGCATCAGTTTGTCTCGATCCAGCAGGGTCGGAAGTCCCGCCGGGGTGGTGAAACGTCCGCCGCCGAGCGAGACGCGCCCCGTCGCCGAGATGCGCAGGCGTTGCCCGCGCCGCACGACGAGTCCGCTGTTTGTCCAACCGTTCGACGTGCTGTCGGCGCGCACGCGCAAAGAGACAGGGAAGAAAGACGAACGGCCGTCTCCGCCCGGTGAACTGGTCGAAGTCGTCGGCGTGTTTGACGAAGGTGGCTGCGCGGCGGGGCGCTGCTCGGCCGTCGTCGTCGCGCGCGGGATTGTGTCGGCGGGTCTGTTGCTGATGACGGGAGCGCCGGAATCATCGTTCGTCGAGGCGGTCGCGTTTTCAAATTCGATTGATTCGACATCCTCCATGTAGAGCGTGATGCGGCTGCGACGGCCGCGCGCGCCGCTGCCGATGAGCACGGTAAACTGCTGCTCTCCGAAGCCGACCACCTGCCCGCGAATCACCGTGCCGTCCTTCAAGCGGATCGTGTCGGCAATCGCCAGCGCAGACAAACAAAGTACAAGGGCGAGAGCGAGAAAAGAAACAACAAGATTTTTCTTCTTCATAAACATCTCCAAGAAGTCGGGGGGTTAAAGCCTTGAGGAGAACGTCCGTAAGTGAGGTTTAACAAATAGCGGAGTGCTTTGGCAAGTGGAAGCGGTGAAAGCGATGGCCAACAGAGCAGGATTTGGGACAGCGACGCGCGAACACGAATTTAAGATTTTCTGGCTTTGAACCCGCACGAAGTTGTAAAAAATCTATTCAACCACAGATGAACACGAATGAGCACAGATAAAAAGCATGTACTCACAAAGCGGGTTATTGCTTTGTGTCAATCCGTGTTTATTCATGGCTGAATCTTCTCATGCCTCTGCATCAATCAAAGTTTTCACACGATCATGCGGCGATAGCGGCCGACGACAAACATATACAATCCGTAGATTACCAGCCCGATTGCCACCACGCCTAAAATCCACGAGCCGAACGGCTGCTGCTCAAGCGCGCGCAACGCCCCGCCCAAGCCGCGCGCTTCACCAGCCCTCGATTGGAGAGCCGCTTGAACGAGAAAGATTCCGACGATCCCAAACACCACGCCGCGCGCCGAGAGTCCGATCTGACCGGAGCGCGTCGCTAAAGTCTCCGCTTGCTCGCTCATTTCATTCGTTTTTAATTTCTCGCGGAACTTGGTGGCATAAGCTTTGTAAAATTGGGAGACGGCGAAGGCGATTACTCCCAAGCCGACCGCCGCCACGAGCCACCGCCCGAACGGTAAGGCAAGCAAACTCGCCGTCCACTCCTTCGACGACTCTTCGCCGCTACTGCCTCCACCTGAGCCGATGATCAATCGCACGGCCGAAAAGGCGAGGCTGGCGTGAATCAAACCGATACCGACGTAGCCGATGCGCTTCGCCCACCCCTTAGCGTCCGAACCTTCATTCTCCGTGTCCTCGACAGCCTGAATGATGCGCCAGACGGCATACCCGATCAGTCCGGCGGCAATCACGCACAGCAGAAACTGTCCGTAAGGGCGATAGAGAATTTCCTCCAGAGCGCCGCGCGAGTCAGTGGTTTGTCCGCTGCTGCTCCCCACGCCCAGCGCCGCGAGCGCCGCGAAAACGCCGATGATAATATAGACAACACCTTTCGCCACGTAGCCTAATCGAGCCAAAGGCACGATCCAACTTCGAGCAGACTGCGAGATTCTCTCGACTTCCTCTTTGCCGCGTTGAAATGACATTGACCTCTCCCTTTAATTCGCAAGTGACAGCAGTTTGCAAGAAGACAATTGCGCTACGCGACAATTTTATCCGTTGCCAATCCGCTTATGATTACCGCGATTTAATTTCTTGCATCTGAAATCCAAGAATCGCTCGCAGCTTTTGCCTGACGACTCGTTGAAGCAAAGCTCGCAGCCGACAAGCGAAACGACTTTTCCGTTTGTTGATTCATCTTATCATTCACGGCGGCGAATCGGATCACTAAAAATAAAAGAGTCGCATCGCCCGACCCGCCATGCTTTAAGTTGCGCCAATCATTTTCAGCACTACAAACGTCACATCATCATCCTGCGCTCGCGCGCCTGCCCACGCATCCCCTTCGCTGACGAACCGCTTGATGATTTGGTCGGAACTTTCGTGCGCGACTTCCTTAAGCAGCGCCCGCGCTCTCTCGTCGCCGATCATCTCGTGTGCTTCGTCGAATCTCTCCGGGAAACCGTCGCTCATCATCAGCACGACATCGCCCGCGTTCAACTTCAATTCCTGCTGTTGGTACGGAAAGCTGACGATGCTGCCCAGAGGCATTCCTTTCAACGTGATCTCTTCCACTTCATTCGTCGCCGCGCGGTAGACGAGCGGCGACGGCATTCCGGCGGCGCACACGCGCAAACATTCGCCGTTGATTTTAACCATCAACATGCCCATGAACAGCCCGCGCAGGTTCATCCGTTTCAGGGCGGATGAAGACTCGCGGAAGAACGTGCGGATGTCGGGTTCATGTGCGAAGGCGTTAAAGAGACTTTTAGTTGCGGTGACGACCGTTCCGGCTTTTAAGCCGTGACCCGTCGCATCGCCGACGACGACGGTTAATGTTCCGTCGTCGCCGAGGTGAAAATCATAGTAGTCGCCACCAACTTCCGTAGCGGGTTTCATGTACGCCGCGATTTCGAGATGCGTGAGTTGTGGCAAGCTTCGAGGCAGCATCGAGAGTTGTAGTTGACGGGCTTCTTCGAGTTCCTTCGCGCGGCGTTCATTCTCCGCGCGCTCTTGCTCGTGCTTGAGGCGCAGTTCGGCTCCGGCGCGCTCATGCTCCAGTTGGCGTGCGGAAAGTTCTTTGACGTTCGATAGTTGCGCTTCGAGATTTCTGTTCGTGCGGGCGAAGTTGCGCGCCAGAAAGACGGAGACGGAAATGGGCACGGCGAGCAAGATGAGACGCTCGTTCAACGCTCGCAAGCCGGAGGGAAGCCGGAAGTCGAAGAGTTCACGACCCAGTAGAAGAGACATCGCAAGCGCGAAGAGCAGTAGCCCCGCCATGATGATCCACGCCCCGTCGCGCCGCCCGACGAGCGCACGCAACATAACGCGGATCGCCTCGGCGAGGGTCAGCACGAAGACGAGGCAGAGGACGTAGAGCGTGACGTACTCGCGGACGTAAACCGCCACCACGATGATCACGACGAGCCAGAGCGCGAGCAAAAGCCAGAGACGTTTCGTGAATTGCACCCCGAAGGCGACGTAGAGGAACGCCAGCAGCGAAGAGAACGCGCCCGCGTAAGCGCAGACGAAAAGGACGAAGCACACGGCTGCCGTGAGCGTGTCGCGCGCACCGTAAGGGTCGTCGCTGTTGAACGCGGCGTTGAGCGGGAGCGTCATCGCCAGACAAAAGGCGAAGATGCTGTAAAAAAGGTTGGCGCGCTCGCGGCGGTAGAAAATGAAAAGCAGGAAGTGGAGCAGCGCGAGCGCGGCGAGGATGCCGACGAACAATCCGTCGCCGCGCGCTTCGCGCGTCGCCCGCGCGTAACCGGCGGCGGCTCTGTCCGCGGGCTGGATAAAGGCGTAGAAGCCGGGGAGAAACTTACCGCGCATCAGCCAGCGACCGACGCCGGATGAAGTGTCGCGCGCCGCTTTGTACGAGTAGCGGATGGCGATTGTGTGCTCGCCGCCCTCGGTGAAGAAGAAAGACACGGGCTGCCCGCGCGGGTTCTCCTCCACATCGCGGTCAGTTCCGATCTCGCCGAAGCGCCGGACTAACCGGCCATCAATGTAAATCTCCGACGCGCCCCAGTGCTGCACTCGCAATGCAAGCGGTTGATTGGCCAATCGGTCGTCAACCTCCAAGCGCAAACGGAACCACGCCGCGCCGTCCCATCGCTGTTCGCCTGCGGGCGGCGGGCGCGTCCCCGCCACAAGTTCGTCGAAGTTGGTCGTCAGCCACGTCGAATCGTCATAATCCTTCGCCGCCCAAAGTCCGTCATCGCCGAAGCGATATGCCCACCCTTCATCTTTCAACCACGCGATGCCGTCCCCCAAGTCTTCCGAAG
>JACCYN010000269.1 GCA_013696465.1 Pyrinomonadaceae bacterium | reverse complement strand
GAGCAGGAAGGGTGGACGCTATTTTCGTTTCTACTCGTTTTGCGTTTGCCATTGCAGTTAATTCTTATCTGGTGGGTTCGTTGGTGTACGAAAGAAATTCAAACGCAAGCCCGCAGCGATTAACCGTAATGGGTCGAGATGCGCGCGCAGGAATCGCAGCATAACGGGCTGGACGATTTGAGCGCCCCAGCCATCGAAGTTGTAATCAAAGCCGTGTTTCGCGTAAGGAATGAAAAGGGTTTTATGCGGCGCATTTGATTTGTCTAAGACGCGCGCCAGCCGTTCCATGTTCTCACGGCGCACAAGTTGATCCTGCCCGCCATGAATGAGCAGCGTCGGCGGAGCGTTTGAATTGACGTGCGCGATAGGCGATGCGGAATCGTAAATATTCGACCTCGTTTGCGGAGTGCCACCCGTGAAGCGGCGGAGCGTTGCGGGGCCGTCAATCACCAGCTCATTCGCCGGATTGTCATAAGCCCAGCGCAGATCGGTCGGCGCGTAAAAAGCGACGACGGCGCGCACGTTCGCAACGATGTTATGATCGAGCGTATCGTCGTTGCTATCTGCGGAGTTTTGGCAATCTGATACGAAGGCGGGATCGTCATGCGAGTAAGCAGCGAGCAGGGCGAGATGCCCTCCGGCGGAGCGACCTAAGAGCGCGATACGCCCGGCATCAACATTCAATTGCGGCGCGTGACGTTTTACCCACCGCACCGCGCATTGCACATCTCTCGTCGCTGTCTGCCAATTCGGTTGCGGCGCAAGACGATAATCAATGTCAAAAACAGCGTAACCTTGCCGTGCCAGCCAGCGATTCCACTGCGGGAAATCGCCACGCTCCCCGCCGTTCCACGAACCGCCATGCACCACGATGATCGCCGGGCGCAAAGATGATGACGATGTTGCGGCGACCTCCGATGCCGGAGTATAAAAATCGAGTTGTAGAGATTGCCCGTTGATTGTTGAGAAAGTGAAAAGCTGCGGCGGATTTGAATTCTCTATCTTTGAGCCGAATGTGTAGCGAGCAAGAGATAATTCCACTTCATTCGCTTTCGCCAATTTATAGACGGCAAGCGGCGGGTACAGCGCCAGCGCAACGGTCAGCAATCCAAACGCGCACGCGACAATTCCCTTCCGGCTTTTTTTGCGCGTTAGTGAAATGAGACCCAGCAACGCGCCAGCAAATCCAAACGCGCCCAACCACAAACTCCACTCGCTTGCAGCGACGGCAACGAGCCACAAAAAAGTGTGCGCTGCCGGAACGACGATCCACATCGTCACCAGCAGCGCAAGCGCACTAAGCATCAAAGATAATAGCGCAAGCTTCGAGCGCGGACGGGAGAGCTTTTCCGATGCGTGTTTCACAACAAACGCGCGCTACTCTATTGTTTGGTTCGTAAAAATGTTTTTATCAATCCGCGCCGGATCGCCGATCACGACGAAGCGCAGATTGCGCATGTACTGACGCGCGACTCGCTGCACGTCCGCCGGACTCGCGGCGCGCAAACGCGCGATGTAGTCGAGCGAGTTGCGCCAGCCGCCGCCGACGAGTTCATAGAGCGCGAGTTCGGCGGCTTGCGCGGCGTTCGTCTCCTGCCCCATGTAGTAGGTGGTTAAGTATTGCTGCACTTGCGCCGTGATGTCGTCTTGGTCAATGCGCTCGTTCTGCATCCGGTAGATTTCGCCGAGCATCACTTTAATGGCTTGGTTAGCGTCCACAGCCGTCACATAGATGCCGCCGACGTTTGCGCCCTGACTGCGCAGGAAAGCGTCCGGCGCATAAGAGAGATTGCGCCGCAAGCGCACTTCGGTGAAGACGCGGCTTTGCAAAATCGAAGACGCGATCCGCATCGGGTAAATATCAGGATTGTTTAAGGACGGCGCGGCGAAAATCCCCTGCACGTAATTCGTCGGGATCGGGCGCGCGGTGATGTCAACGGTCTGCGCAGCGAACGCGAGTTGCGGCGGCGGCTCAGGGCGATACTCGCCGCGCGGCAGACGCCCGAATGAAGCGGCGAGGCGTTCGCGCACCGTCGCAGCGTCTAAATCGCCGACGACGACGAGCAGCAGGCGCGACGTTTGCATCATCTGTGAGTGATAGCGACGCAAATCTTCCGGCTTCAAATTCCTCACGGATTCAACCGTGCCTTCCGGCTCATTCAAATAAGGATGCCCCGCGTAAGCCACGCGCGCTTGCAACACTTGCAGATAGGAATCCGGCGTATCCGCTTCGCTTTGCAGGCCGATGAGCGTGCGATTCTTGATGCGCTCGAAATCTTCCGGCGCAAACGTCGGGCGCAACGCAACGTCGGTGAAAATCTCCCACGAGCGGTCGAAGTTACGGCGCGTCGTGCCCATCGAAAGCACGGAGTAATCGTAATTCGAGCCGGAGCTAATGGTCGTCCCCATGCGCGCGAGTTCGCGCCGCAAGGTTTCGCGCGGAAACTTTTGGCTTGCCTCCGTCGCCACGTCGAGCATCAACGGTTCGATTCCGGCGTTGGTCGCCGTGATGTTGCGCGAGCCGCCGCGCAGGAAGAGTCCGGCGACAACGGATTGGCTGCCCGCGCGTCGCTTGACGAGCACCCTTAAACCGTTAACGTCAAACTCGGTGACGAGCCTCGCGTTCGTCTCCGCAAGTTGGCGGTCGGAAACCGTTTGGAGTTGATTTTTCCCCTGCGGCTTTGAAGCGGATTCTTGTCCTTGCACGACTCCGACAAACAGCAGAAGCAGCCAAAGGACGGCGAAGCGCGACGAACGCAAATTTAGTTTCTTATTCATTAGAGAGCACACAACGTATTTCAGAAAATTTTTTGAGTAGCGTTTTTAGATTTACAGATTGTTCTTCAACGCCCGATTAAATTTTCAGGCGTGAGCTTTGAACTTCCTGCAGCTTCCTCAGACATCAGAGCCAGCCCGACGTGCGGCTTGTTTTGAATATAGTTTGTGACGTAGCGGCTGATGTCGGCGCGCGACGTGCGTCGAAGGTTCGCGTGGTAGCCGCGAAAATATTCGAGTCCGGTTGAAGCCCACCAGAAGGAAAGCGTGTGCGCGTAGTTGCTCAACTTCTCGCGCGAGTAAAGGTCTTCGGCTTCGAGCAGAGCCTTCGCGCTCTCAAGCTGCTCGTCCGTGTAATAACCGGGTTCGTTGAAGCGTCTGATCTCATTATAAATCGCTTCTACGGCGGCGCGCGCTTTGTCGGGCGTAGTCTGCACGGTGACCGTAATGGGGCCGACGTTGCGCTGCGTGAGATAAAGCACGCTTACGCCGGAGACGAGTCCCGTGTCAACGAGCGCGCGTTGAAAGCGCGAATCGGGTTGTTGAAGGATAAACGAGAAAACGTCCGCCGCGTAAGTCGCCGCGTTGTCTTTGCCGATTGAGGGGCCCTGCCAACCAAGTTGGATAACGACGTTCTGCACAGGTTGACGAATGATCGCGCCCTCGCTTTTAGGGAGCGGCGGATGTTCGGCGGGCGGGAATTTCACAAACGGGTCTTCCGATTGCTTCCAATCGCCAAACAATTCAGTTGCGAGGCGGAACGCGGCTTCCGGCGTCACGTCACCTGTCACGATCAGCGCTGCGTTGTTCGGCACATAGTAGCGACTTTGGATTAATCGCATTGCATCGGTCGTTGCACCTCGCACCGTGTCGCGGTTGCCGCCCGGACTTTTACGGCTCGGATATTTGTAGAACAGGCGGTCGTTCATCGCGCGCCCCAAGTAGCCGTAAGGATTCGATTCGTTGCGGTCGAGTTCGCCGAGGATGGCTTGGCGCTCCTGCTCGAATTGCCCTTCGTCGAAAAGCGGATAGCGCGCTGCGTCGCGCATAAAGCGCATCGCAATGCCGATGTTCGGGGATGTGGTGGTGAAATAATAGTTGACGAGTTCGGTCGAAGTCTCGGCGTTGAAGACTAATCCAATCTTGTCAATTGACTGCACGTAGTCTTCCCGATTCGCCACCGCGCGGTTGGCTTTGAAGAACATATGCTCGTAGAAGTGCGACAGGCCATTTAACTCCGGCGGCTCGGTGTAAGAACCGTTTTTGACGGCGAGTTCAATCGTCACAAGCGGCACGCTATGGTCTTCGAGTACGATGATCTCGAACCCGTTCGGGAGCACACGGTTGACGAGTTGCGCCTGCTGCGGTGCTGCTGACGTTTGGGCTTGCGCCGCAGGGTTCCGCGCAACCACCCTCCCCTGTTGCTGCGGCGGCGCGGCGTGCGAGACGGCGGGCGCAAACAGGAGAGACAGACAGAGCGCGAAAATCAAGGGTTGACGTTTGATTAATTTCATTTTCATAAAGGCTTTTTCCGAGACATTCTTGAGAAGATATTTTGCCCGAAATGGTTGCAGCGCACATGAAGAAAGAGGATGCAGCGTGATACAACAATTCGGAATTAATGACAAAAGCTTGCGGCGCGTGTGAATCACGTGGCGAGTTAAGTATACTTTGAGCGTGTGAGAAGTCGTTAATAGCCGCTTGGTAAATTCCAAAGAAGCGAGCTTTGCGCGCTAAAGCGTCTCGAAAAATAACTCGTCCTTGTAGCAGTAGCCCCACTCTTCGCCCGGCTCGAAGGATTTGATGACGGGGTGATCGGTTTGGTGAAAGTGCTTGGTGGCGTGCTTGTTTTTTGATTGATCGCAGCAGCCGACGTGCCCGCAAATTTCACAGAGGCGCAGGTGAACCCACGTGTCGCCCGTCTTCAAACAATCTTCGCAGCCTTGCGCGCCCGGCACAACGTCGCGGATTTCTTTCAAGTGTGTGCACGTTGCCATCGCAATTTATCTTTTACTCGGTTGCGGGTGTTCATTATTCCTTGATGTCGAGCGGCAGGCGAACTTGAAAGCAGGTGTCGCCCGGCTTTGACTCTAATCTGATGTCGCCGTGATAACGGCGCACAATGCGGTAAACCGTATCAAGCCCAAGGCCTGTGCCTTCGCCGACTCCTTTCGTCGTGTAGAACGGCTCGAAGATGCGCGGCTGCACTTCCGGTGGAATTCCTGCGCCGTTGTCACGAATCTCAATCATCACGGTCGCCGGTTCAAGCTTTGTGCGCACCTTAAGCTCTCCGCCTTCCGCCATTAAATCGCGCTCCACCGCGCGCAACACTTCCGGGTCGTCGTCCACCGCCATTAAAATTGGTTTTCGCATTACAATTCGCTTTGATGACTTAAGAATCTTTTTCGTTCGATCCACCCACTTGAGCGGTGAGTTCCGCAACTCGCCGCCGCAATTCCTGTAACTCTTTGTGCATCTGCGGCAGACGCCCGAAGTGAGCGTTAAGGCGTTTGTATTCGTCGAGCGGGCGCACGGGCACGCCCCACATCACCTGTCCGGCGCGCACGATCTTGCCCGGCAAGATTCCCGCTTTCGAGCCGACGATTGCGCCGCGCTCGACGCGCGCGTGATCGCCCATCCCGACCTGTCCGCCGATCACGCAGTCGTCTTCGATCACAGTGCTGCCGGAGATTCCCGTCTGCGCCGCGATCACCACGCACTCGCCGATGAGGACGTTGTGCCCGATCTGAACGAGGTTATCTATTTTCGTGCCGCGCCCGATGCGCGTCAGGCCAAGAGCCGCACGGTCAATGCAAGTGTTCGCTCCGATCTCAACGTCGTCTCCGATCTCCACCGTTCCTACTTGCGGAAATTTGTGGTACGCGCCCGTCACATCGCGCACGTAGCCGAAGCCATCTGCGCCGATGACGACGCCCGCGTGCAGGATCACCCGCTCGCCCAAGCGCACGCCATCGTAGATCGTGACGTTCGGATGAATCACACATCTGCGCCCGATGCTCACGTCGTCGCCGATAAAGACGTTGTGATGAATCTGCGCTTCCGCCTTGATCTCGGAACGCAGGCCGATGTGCGCGTGCGCACCGACGAACGCGCTCGCGTGAACATTCGCCGATTCGCGCACAACGGCTGTAAGGTCAACAAAAGATTCTTTTCGTTTCGGCGGATGAAGAACCTCCGCGACAAGCGCGAAGGCGAGTTTCGGTTGCCTCGCTTCGATGCAGGACTTCCCCGCAATCGCTTCGCCCTCCGGCACAATCAAACACGATGCTTTGCTTTTGAGCGCAAGCGAAATCACTTTCGCATCTTCGACGAAGGCAACTGCACCTTCAGTCGCACTCTCAAGATCGGCGACGCGCCTGATCACCACTTCTCCATCGCCCGCTACGTGCCCGCCCACCACGCGCGCGAGTTCCGAAACCTTAACCCCTTCGGCTTCTCTGCTCATAAAAGATCGTAATTTTTTTATTTTGTTTCGCAACGCGCGCGTGCGAGATGCGTTCGGCATTCTTCGGTGAATCTTAACTTCGCGCCTGAGTGTCCGCTTGCAGCTTACCGTCGCGCACGTCAATCACGACTTCCGCATCCGCCCGTTCTCCGAAATTATCGTAAGCCGCTTGCTCGACGGACGCAACCAACTCGGCGTGAAGCCCGCGCGCTCCCGTGCCGCGCTTTTCGCTGCGCGCGATCATGTGGTCGAGCGCCCCGTTGGTGACGCGCAGTCCCAAATTTTCAAACTTAAATTCGCCCTCGAATTGCGGCAGCACGTTTTCAACAAGGATGCGCCGCAGAGTTTCCGGCGGAAGCGCGGGAAAGTTGACGATGCGCGCGAAGCGCCCGATCAGTTCCGGCAAGAATCCGTACTTATGAAACGATCCGACCTCTTCGAGAGTCAATTCGTCGTCCACTTCTCCGGCCGCGCTGCGAAAGCCGATGCTCGCGCGGCTTTTGATCAACTCTTCGAGTCCTGAAAACGCACCGCAGGCGATAAAAGGAATGTCGCGCGTCGAGATTTGCGTTCGCTCGCCGTAGGACGAAAAGCCGTAATCCATCGGAACCATTACGTCCGCGCCGTCGAGCATCGTCAGCAGTTCACGCTGCACGCCGTAGCCGGAAACATCCTTCGTCGTGCCCTGTCCCGCGAAGCGCGCGTTGCTACTCGCGGAAGCGATCTTGTCAAACTCGTCGAGGCAGACGACGCCGACCGACGCAAGCGCAGTGTTTCCGCCCGCCGCTTCGATCAAGCGCGTGAGGACGGTGCGCGCGTCGTCGCCGATGTAGCCGCTTTCGGTGAAACTCGTGATGTCAATGATCACCGTGGGCAGTTGAAACATCTGCTGAAAGAGCAGCTCGACGAGAAAGGTTTTGCCGCACCCCGTAGGCCCCGTCATAAGGATGTTCTGTTTCGGCGGCACGCTGCGGCGCGGCTCGCCGTCCACGTAAATTCTTTTCAGGCGGCGCACATGACGGTAAGCCATCAGCGAGACGGCGCGGCGTTGCGCGTCCTGCCCCCGGTAGCCCATGCGCTCAAGCTCACGCGCGATCTGCGGTGGGGCGGGAAGCGGCAAGGCTTCGATGAAATCGCGTAGCAGTTCCGCTTCGACGTTTGAAGTTGTCTCTTCAAACGAATTTTCCTCTTGCTCCGTGTTCATATTTCAACCCTTAATTATTCGAGCACAGTTGTCCGCAGATGCTACTCCTACGTTCCTTCAGGCGCAACTTTGCGTTCGTTAATCACTGTGAGACGAACATCTTCGCACGCTAGCAAAGTTAACGCCGAAGTCAACTTACCTCACCAACCGGGCACGGCTAATTGTCTCTTTACCTTGCCTTACAGGTTATATGCCGCTATCATGCTGCGTTGCGACGGGGAGCAGTTCCGCGGAAAGCGAAACGACGGTTCACGCCCTCAGCAATGTTTTTGACTTACCAATTTTCGCCGCAAAGCTCGCGCTAATCCGTCAATTGAGATGAACGGCGCGCTGGAGGAGAATCACTTAGTGTTCAGCGATCAATTCCGACGAAACGAATCACTGAAGAACAGATTTAGCGGAGTCAAAAGCTCTACGCTTCTCTCTAATCTTTCGGGTGTCGCGTGGAAAGCTTTTCAATCGATCAACAAACGATTGCCGGAAGGCGAGAGCGTCCGCCCCGCGTGGGCGGCCGAGCCGCTTTTGAAATCCTACGAACGCACCGCGCCGCCTTTAGGCTTTCCGCGCGAAACGGATTCGCTGTGCCCGCGCTGCGTCAAAGAAGTGCGCGAAGGCGTGATCTCCGGCGCGACTCCGCTTGAGACTTTGATGCACACGCATCCGGGCGAAATTAAAGCGCAGATCGTCGAAGAGAACAATCAAGTCATTATGCGGAAAACTTGCCCGAAGCACGGCGAGTTTTCAGACGTGATGGCGACGGACGCGCGCTTTCTCGACCGCATCGAAAAACTATTTTTCGGGCGCGACTTTCGCGCGGCTGAAGACGCTCACGTTCACAAGCACGGAACTTCCAACATCAAGTTCGGTCGCGGCGCGGTTCTCACGGTTGATCTCACGAATCGCTGCAACATGATGTGCAACCCGTGCTTCATGGACGCGAACCAAGTCGGTTATGTACACGAGCCGACGTTTGAAGACACGAAAGGGATTTTAGATCGCGCCATTTCGTTTAAGCCGCGCCGCCAGATCATCATCCTCTTCTCCGGCGGCGAACCTACGCTCTCGCCTTACTATCTCGACGCTGTGGCTTACGCGAAAGAGGTCGGCTTCTACCGCATCCTTGCGGCGACAAACGGCATTCGCTTTGCGGAGGACATCGAGTTTTGTAAAGCAGCCAAAGCGGCCGGACAGCACGGCGTCTATCTGCAATTCGACGGCGTTTCGGAAGAGAAGAACAAGCACCGGGGCGTCGGCAATCTCTTCGACGTGAAGTTGCGCGCGATTGAGAATCTCGCTTCCGTCGGCATCAAAGTCACGCTCGTGACGACCATCGTCAACTCAGTCAACAACGACGCCATCGGGCAGATCGTTGAGTTTGCGGCGAAGAACATTGATAAAGTTCAAACCATCGCCTTCCAACCCGTCTCGTTTACGGGACGCGACGAAGACATTGACGACGCTTCGCGCATCAAGCATCGCTACACATTGGCAGGCATGGCGAGTGATTTAGAAAACCAACTCGGCGGCAATCTGAAAGCTCTGCGCGATTGGTTTCCGCTCTCAAGCTATTCGGCGTTTACGTCCGTGATGGACATGCTGCAAGGGGCGGACGCGCCATGGGGTTGGTCGTCGTGCAATTGCCACCCGAACTGCGGCATCTTCACCTTGATGGTCGTTAACAAGAGCACGGGCGATTGGACGCCGCTCTTCAAGTTCTTCAACTACGAACAGTTTATGAAGGACGTGGGCGTGATTACCGACACGGCACGCGGGCAGAAGCTCACCACCGCGCAACTTGGGATGGCTATCTTGCGAAACTTCGACGCCGCTAACGCGCCCGAAGGCTTTCCCGTTTCGCAAATCCTTAATCTCTTCAAACCGAATTCGGCCAACTCAAATTCGGATCGCAACGACCGCATGAAAGCTCAAAGCGCGGACGACGCCAACGACAAGTGGCGGGTGCTCTGCGTCGAAGGCATGTGGTTTCAAGACCTCTTCAACTACGACTTCCGCCGCACCGAGATGTGCGTGATCCCTTACGGCACGCAGGAAGGTGAGATTTCATTCTGCGCTTACAACACGGGCGTCGGCTGGCGGC
>JACCYN010000262.1 GCA_013696465.1 Pyrinomonadaceae bacterium | reverse complement strand
AATGAAAGCGGAACACCCGGAAATCAAACGCCTCGCGCAAACAATCATCGCCGCGCAAGAAGAAGAGATCGCGCAGATGAACAAGTGGAAAGATTCTTGGCGGTAATGAAGCAGTAAATAGTGAATAGTAAATGGTGAATTGTTAGGACATGTTTTGTCCATTCACTATTTACTATTCACCATTCACAAACAGATGTTGAACGCAATCATCAAATGGTCGTTGCAGAACCGGTTGCTCGTCGTCGCAATCTCGGCGTTGCTGCTGGTGTGGGGAACTTACGTCGCCTTGAACCTTCCGGTGGATGTGTTCCCTGACCTCAACAAGCCGACGGTCACAATCCTCACGGAAGCCGAAGGACTCGCGCCGGAAGAAGTCGAAACGCTTGTTACCTTTCCGATTGAGACGCTGATGAACGGCGCGCCGGGCGTCGAGCGCGTGCGCTCCGTGTCGGGAATAGGATTGTCCATCGTCTATATCGAGTTCGAGTGGGGCACGGACATCTACCGCAATCGCCAACTCGTGTCGGAGCGGTTGGTGCAGGCGCGCGAACAATTGCCTGAAGGCATACAGCCTTCGATGGGACCCATCTCATCAATCATGGGCGAAATTATGCTCGTCTCCTTGCGGTCGAAGTCCGGCGCGACCGACCCGTTAGACGTGCGCACGCTCGCCGATTGGACGGTGCGCCCGCGCTTGATGACGATCCCCGGTGTCGCGCAGGTCATCAACATCGGCGGCGGCGTGAAGCAATATCAAGCGTTAGTGTCGCCCGCCAAACTCAAGCAGTTCGGCATCACGATTGAAGACGTGGTGACGGCGATGCAGAAGTCGAACGTCAACACGACGGGCGGCTTCGTTGACGCGCAATCGCAGGAATATCTCGTCCGCAACCTCGCGCGCTTTTATTCGATTGACGAACTCAAAAGCACGGTCGTTGCTTACCGCAACAACACGGCGATTCGGCTTGGCGATGTGGCGAACATAGAGTTCGGACCGCGCATCAAGCGCGGCGATGCGGGCACGGACGCCCAGCCCGCCGTCATCATGTCAATTCAGAAGCAGCCCGGCTCGTCAACGGTTGACATCACGGAGCGTGTTGACGAAGCGGTGAAAGAGTTGCAGGCGACCTTGCCCCCGGATGTCGAAATCAACCCCGAACTTTTCCGTCAAGCGAACTTCATCGAAGCCTCGATTGATAATGTCATCGAAGCCTTGCGCGACGGCGCGATTCTCGTCGTCATCGTGCTGTTTCTTTTCTTACTAAACTTCCGCACGACGTTCATCACGCTGACCGCAATTCCACTGTCGTTCATCATTACGTTTCTCATCTTCCGCTTCTTCGACATCTCGATTAACACGATGACTTTGGGCGGCATGGCGGTCGCCATCGGCGAACTTGTGGATGACGCCATCGTTGACGTGGAGAACGTCTTCCGCCGCCTGCGCGAGAACCGCACGCTTCCCAATCCGAGACCGTCGCTCGAAGTCATCTATCACGCTTCATTGGAGATTCGTTCGAGCATCGTCTATGCGACGATTATCGTCGCGCTCGTCTTCGTTCCGCTCTTCGCCTTAACGGGCGTCGAAGGACGACTGCTTGCGCCGCTCGGTCTGGCTTACATCACATCGCTCGTCGCGTCGCTCTTCGTCTCCTTGACGGTGACGCCGGTCTTGGCTTCCTACCTGCTGCCGCAGATGAAGTCAATGGCGCACGGCAAGGAAGGCTTCCTCGTTCGTTTCTTGAAGCGGTGGGACGAGAAACTGCTTCACGGCACGCTTCACCATCCGTACAAAGTAATTGCGGGCGCGACGCTTGCCTTCCTTGCGGCAATCGCTTTTCTGCCGTTCGTCGGCACGGCGTTCCTGCCGGAATTTAACGAAGGCACATTGACGATTAACGTCCAAGCGCAGCCGGGCACGAGCCTCTCCGAGTCGAACCGCATCGGACAGATCGCCGAACGATTGATTCTCTCCGTGCCGGAAGTTGTATCTACGGGTCGCCGCACGGGACGCGCCGAACTTGACGAACACGCCGAAGGAGTTCACTACACGGAGATTGACGTTGACTTGAAGGAATCCGAGCGCACGCGCGAGGAAGTCATCGCCAACGTGCGCGAGCAACTCACCGTAATTCCCGGCGTCTCCGTCAGCGTCGGGCAGCCGATTTCGCATCGCCTCGACCATTTGCAATCCGGCGTGCGAGCGCAAATCGCCATCAAGCTTTTCGGCGAAGACCTGGGCACGCTTCGCGCGAAAGCCGAAGAGATCAGAAACGTGATGAGCACGGTCGAAGGCTCCGCCGACGTGCAGATCGAAAAACAGGTTCTCATCCCGCAAGTTCGATTCAACGTCAATCGCGTGAACGCCGCGCGCTACGGTTTGCAGCCCGGCGAAATCGCGGAGACGCTGGAGACGGCGTTAAACGGCACGAAGGTTTCGGAAGCGGTCGAAGGGCAACGACGTTTCGATGTCGTCGTGCGCTACGACGACGCTTCGCGCAACAACCTCGACGCGCTCAGGAACGCGACCGTTGATACACCACAGGGCACGCAGATTCCCGCGTCGGCAGTCGCCGACATCGAAGTCATTCCGGGTCCCAACCAAATCCTACGCGAGAACACGCAACGTCGCATCGTGATTTCGTCAAACGTCGCCGACCGCGATTTAGGCTCGGTCGTCACCGAAATGCAAGAGCGGATCAAAGCGCAAGTGCAACTGCCCGAAGGATATTTCGTCGAGTTCGGCGGACAGTTCGAGGCACAGCAGGCGGCGACGCGGCAGTTGTCGGTCTTAACCATCTTCTCGCTCGTCGCGATCTTCTTCCTGCTCTTAAAAGCTCTCGGAGATTGGCGTTCGGCGGCGCAGGTGATGATTAACATTCCGCTCGCGCTCATCGGCGCGATTTTCGCGCTCGCCATCACGGGCGGCGTCTTCTCCGTCGCCACGCTCGTCGGCTTCATCTCCCTCGTGGGCATCACGTCCAGAAACGGCATCATGATGATTTCGCACTACCTTCACCTCATGCGCGAAGAAGGCGAAGAGTTCACCGAACAGATGGTCATACGCGGCTCGCTCGAAAGGTTAGTTCCCGTGCTGATGACGGCGTTGACTGCCGGGTTGTCGCTGATCCCGCTCGCGATTGCGGCAGGCGAACCCGGCAAGGAAATTTTGCAACCGCTCGCGGTCGTCGTGATCGGCGGCATTCTGACTTCGACTTTGCTCGACCAGATCGTAACACCCGCCGTGTTCTTCAAGTTCGGTCGCCCGATTGCGGAGCGCATCATTCGCGAACGCGAAGCGCACAAGGCGGGCAAAACAGACGAGTTCGGCGAAGAGCCACAAAGGGACGAGGACGTGCCGCCGTTCGCAGAGAGAATGCCGGAGCCGGTGGCTGGCGACTAAAAGAGTAAATCAATTTGTTGTCTCCCGGACAATTCGCGGAGGGGCAACGGCATATATGGCAGGAGGAAGTATGAAACTGCTCATTAGTATTATCGCAATTATGTTGCTCGCCGCCGCGATCACGTTTTCGCCTCGCACTTTCGCGCAACGCGGGCGGCGCGCCACCGAAACTCAAACGCCCACTCCGCCGCCACCGCCGCCTCCTGCGCCCGCCCAAACGCCGCAGGAAGTCGGCGATGACGATGTGATCACGGTTAACACCAACCTCGTCACCCTGACGGCGACGGTGACGGACAATCGCAGTCGCTACCGCGCCGACCTAAAGCAGAATGACTTCGTTGTTTATGAAGACGGCGTGCGGCAGGAACTCGCTTACTTCAACACGGGCGACCGCGTGCCCGTCTCGCTCGGCATCGTCTTTGACACGTCGGGCAGCATGGTTGACAAGATCGAAGGCGTGCAGGACGCGGTCGAACACTTCGTCAAGTCCGTCTCGCCGGGCGACGAAATCTTCCTCGTGCGCTTCAGCGACGAGGCGGAACTCGTCCAAGACTTTACGGACGACCGCCGCCGGATACTTCGCGCCGTTGAAAACCT
>JACCYN010000246.1 GCA_013696465.1 Pyrinomonadaceae bacterium | reverse complement strand
GCGGCTTCGGCGTCACCACCATTCACACGGGACACGGCCCCGGCGCGCTCATCTCCGGGCAGACGATGATCGTTAAAACCTTCGGCGACAACGTGGAGCAAGCGGTCGTCGTGCCGACGGCGATGATTGCCGCTTCGCTTGGCGAAAGCGGACTCGGACAACAAGGTAGATCGCCCGGCACGCGCTCGAAAATGATCGCCATGCTGCGCGCGGAACTGATTAAAGCCAGAGAGTATGTGGCGAAGGGGGCGGCGGCGAAAGAAGATCAAAGACCGCCGCGCGAGTTGCGGATGGAGACGATGGCGCGCGTCATTCGCGGCGAACTCCCGTTGCTCGTCACCGTTCATCGCGCCAACGACATCATCTCCGCGCTTCGCTTGGCGAAAGAGTTTGGCGTTCGCATGGTGCTCGACGGGGCGGCGGAGAGCTACCTCGTCGCTGGGCAAATCAAAGCGGCGAATGTTCCCGTCATCATCCACCCGACGATGTGGCGCGCCGCCGATGAAACCGAAAACCTCAGCATGGAGACGGCCGCCGCGCTGCGCAAAGCGGGCATCACGGTTGCGCTCCAGAGCGGCTATGAAGGTTACGTTCCGAAAACGCGCGTCGTGCTGTTTGAAGCCGCTGCTGCCGCCGCCAACGGGCTTTCGTTTAACGAAGCGTTGGCAAGCATTACCGTTGACGCCGCGCGCATCCTCGGCATCGCGGATCGCACCGGCTCAATCGCGCCCGGCAAAGACGCCGACCTCGCGCTCTTCGACGGCGATCCTTTCGAGTATACCTCGCACGTCACAGCCGTGATCATCAACGGGCAGGTAGTGAGCGAAAAGGCGCAGTGATTAAAGCGAAGAAGACAGGCGCGACGTTGGCGACAATTAAAACGGCCATCATCACGGTAGCTGTTTTAACTTGGTTTGTGCCGCAAGAAGTTACCACTACGACTTCAATTATAATCTCTTCCAGATAACACTCTCATAAGAGTATTATGCGGAATGCTTTCACAAAAAACCCAAAAGGATATTATGCGGAATGATTCCACATAATACTCCTATCTGACACGCTATGCCGAAGGGTTCCGCATAATACGCCGATTGGGGTTGTTATGCGGAATGATTCCACATAACACGCCTATACGGAGTGTTATGTGGAATCATTCCGCACATACAGTAGTTGGGCTGCTTCGCATTTCTTAGATGAGGTATCAAAGAATGTCTTCCACAATCAAAGCTGATGCTGTTAGCTGGCTTGCTTCCAACTTTGGAGTAAAGAGCAAATCTGTTTACGCATCAAAGTTCTACGTTCCAGAAAAGTCACGGACAAAACAATCCGCTTGGTGGCTTGAAATCCCGCGTGCAGCTATCGAAACCCCTTCATCCGCCGAGATTCATTTAGTCTGCCAAGTGTCTCCTGATGTAGAAGAGTTTCATTATCTCAAAGTTCCGGTTGAGTTCTTAAAGAAAGAGATGTCAGTTTCGCTGTGCGTGAGAAAGGTCAGTAAGTCTATTTCTTTCTGCCGAGCAGAATGACAGGTTTGTTGATAAAAGAGGAAAAGGAAATGTTTCCTTCAGTCACTTTTTGCAGTCATAAAGTTTGTGCAATAGTCGCAAGGCGCAGCCCAACAAGTCCTTGCAGCGGACTTTCATTCCGCTTCGCTTCATGAAAGCCGCTGAACCGCAGCGTTAGGTTGCTTCGTGGTAACAATCAAGTTAGATTTTGTATATGACTGATAAACTAATAGCTCTTGATGCTTATGAAACTTTAGCGGCGGCTTACGCGGCAGTCATTGATACAAAACCGCATAATGCATACTACGAACGCCCTGCTACTTTGTCGCTGATGCCTGAGGTTAAAGGCAAAAGAGTTCTCGACGCGGGTTGCGGTTCCGGCGTTTATTCCGAATGGTTGATTGAACACGGTGCTGAAATTGTTGCCGTTGATGCTAGTCCGAAAATGGTTGAATTGGCAAAGCAAAGGCTCGGCTCGACGACGGATGTTCGCCAAGCCGACTTGAGCAAGCCGCTCACTTTTCTGCACGATTCGTCTTTTGACGTTGTGCTGTGTCCGCTCGTTCTGGAATACATCGAAGATTGGCACGACACATTTGCAGAGTTTTACAGAGTATTGCGTCCCGGAGGTCACTTTGTATTTTCCGTTAGTCATCCATTCTTCGATTACGTTTACTTCAAATCAAGCGATTACTTTGAAACGGAGTTAGTCGGCGGCGAGTGGCGAGGTTTCGAGTCGGTTCGCGTTTATATGCCAAGTTTTCGCCGTTCTCTCGGCGCAACACTTAGCCCGCTAGTTGAAACCGGCTTCTGTTTGGAAAGAATCCTTGAGCCAAAGCCGACGGATGAGTTCAAAAAAGCAGACCCGAAGCATTATGAGGAATTATCACAGCAACCGTGCTTCCTCTGTGTGCGAGCTAGAAAGTGAAAGGCGCAATCTAACAAGTCATTGGACGTGAGGGCGAAACAGCGACTTTCATTTGGCGTTGTCCGTTAAATTTTAGCTTGCGTGAATTCGGTTTCGCCCCACGTCAACTCCGCCGTTAGGTTTTCAATCTCTCCCCGTAGTGTTCTCTAAACTTCGACATCTTCGGCGCGATGACGACGCGGCAGTATGGTTCTTCGCCGTGAAGTTTGAAATACTCTTGGTGATAATCCTCTGCTTTATAAAACTTCTCGAACGGAGCGATCTCCGTCACAACGGGCGCGCCCCAAACCTTCGCGGCATTCAATTCTCCGATTAACCCTTCGGCAGCCGCCCGTTGTTCTTCTGTGTGGTAGAAGATCGCGGAACGGTATTGCGTGCCCACGTCCGCTCCTTGACGGTTGAGCGTCGTCGGGTCGTGCACGTCGAAGAAGATTCTTAAAATCTCGCGGAACGAAACGATGCGCGGATCGAACGTAACTTGAATGACTTCGGCGTGTCCCGTCGTCCCCGAACAAACCTGACGGTATGTTGGATCGTTCATCTTTCCGCCGGAATAGCCCGACTCGACTTTTTCGACGCCCTTCAATTCGGCGAACACCGCCTCGATGCACCAGAAGCAACCGGCACCGAGCGTCGCCACTTCCCTGCTTCCCTGATCATCAATTTTATTTTGGCTCATAATTATTCTTCCCCTCGAAAACTACCGGAAATAATGGCAGCACCGTGCTGTCATCCGGCGTTATGCGTAATTGCGGCCGCTTGTCAGAATTTTTGCGGGCAATCCGCTTCCTAAATTCTCAATGCGTAATCCCAACTATTCGCAGCCTTAATGATTACTATTCGTACTCTGATTCCTCGTAGAGTATAAAAGTTGGAAGCGACGCGATTGCTACCCCATTTAACGGGCGGAAACCGCGTCGCTATGGGCAAGCAGGAGGGATGAAGGCGGATGAATGAAGTTTGGTTTGAAGTAATAAAATGCTGTTTCAAATCACATAAAGGCAAAAGCAGAAACAATGAAGTGACACGAACAAGCACGAATAAATTTAGTGTTGTTTCGTGTCATTTCATTGTTTCTGCTTTGAAATGACCGCTAATTTTCTTTGGGCGTTTTACGATGCTTCGTAAGCAACGCTGACGGCGTGTTTCCGCGTTGTGCGTCCCTGCGCCCGCAGCGCGAGTCTGTACTCGATTTGGTCGAACACTGCTTCAGCGATACGCGACACGCGGTAAGCAAAGCCGTCCGAGACGAGCATCAACAGTAAAGACACGACGGTGAGTGCGACGAGCGTTTGAATTGCGTAGATCATATTCCCTTCCCTCTGCTTACTTCCATCACGGATTATAGAAACGAATAAAGCCCTTTGTGTTCCAGCAATGCAACTTTTTTGTCGCCAGTTTTTGATTTCCTTACCACGCAAGTCGCTCGAAGCAACTACTGTTCTTGTAAGATTCTTCATACTTCGCGCTTGCCGGATTTCCGGCGCTGTTTGTCACTACGCCGCGCCGCTCCTCGCGTCGCCGCGCCCGTATCGCTTGCAGCCGTCGCGCTCGCTTGATTCGCCGCTCCCAGTTTTGCTCAACGCGCCGGTCGCGCACCTCATCCTTCGTGTTTGTCCGTTCGGAATGCTGCTCCGCGCAGGCGGTCGCCGGATTGCGGAAAATTGTTTCGGATGATCTCAGTTGCTTTCGCTCCAAGCATTTGAACGTTAATTTCTAACGGGTCACAAGGCGCTCGATAAACCTTGCCGCGTAGCCGCCTCTACTAATTAACGCGCAGGAGGAATTGAAAAAGGATCACGCGGGATGGAATTTGATGATTATGTCGGACGCTAGACGTTTACGTTTGACACTTGCGATGGGCGGTTTGGGGCGGGCAAGGTCGCGGGCGATGCCGGGGAATACTTGACGCTTATTGCGCTCTGCGTCAGTTTATGCCGGGCGCAAGTTTTCTTCCGGCGACGAACGAACAGTTGAGAACTTGAAATTTAAGCAGTCTAACTAACGCGCCTCTTTCTTCGCGTTTTTTCCCAACCTTTTCAAGAATGCTTCGCGCCGCGCCAGCCCGCCCTTTGCGCGTTCCAAGGCTTCGCCCGCACGGAAGTTGTTAGGATCGAGCCGCACGGCTTCGTTCAATTCCGCGACCGCCTCTTTGTATTGCGCAAGCTTGGTGTGTGCGACGCCCAGCTCGTAATGATTTTCGCCTTCGTCAGGCTGCAACTTAACGGCTTGCTTGAACGCTTTAACGGCATCATCCCATTTACCGAGTTCGGCGTAGGCCGTGCCCATGTTGAAATAAATCCCGGCATCTTTCAGCTTCGAGCGCGTGAGCCGTTCGTAAGCTTTCGCGGCTTGCTGAAAGGCTTTCGTGGATTCCTCGCGCTGACCGAGCGCCGCGTGCGCGTAGGCGAGTCGGAGGTAAGCGTCGGCGTAGTCAGGCTTGAGGCGCGCGGCTTCCTGAAACGCTTCGACGGCTTCTTCGTTGCGATCCTGCCGATAGGCTTGCATCCCCTTCTCGAAGCTGCTTTCGGCGTCTGAAGTCGGCGGCTGCCCTTCGCTGTTATCGGCGGTTGGAGTCGCCGCATCGCCAGACGGTTCTACGTTGTTGCCGTCCGGCGATGCGCTTGCGGCGGTGGGCGGTTGCGCTTCTTGCGCGGTATTTTTGCCCTCAATCGAACAGCCTGCTTGTAACAACAAACCGGCGAGAAATGAAATAACTAGTGCTTGTCTCATAACGACTTTGGTTGCTCAACTTCAAAGGTGAAAAATATGAAACGTATGTAAGCAAATCAAAGGCGCAGAGTCAATCAGTTAGGGCTTTAGAAACGAAAGATTTGTCCGGGTAAGGACTTTACCCATTCCTTCTGATAAAATTTGCAAACCTTATGCACAGCCTCAGCCTTCATTCATCTTCAATCGAAACAATTCCGCTCGACTTGGAAACCGAGATCAAGCGGATTGAAGGGCTTCTGCTCCAGCGTCGTGATGAGTTAACCACGCTGCAAGAAGAACTTCGTCAATTCAAAGCGCACTACACACAGGTTGTCGGCAGTCGTCTCGCCGAATTAAACGAGATCGAGCGCGCCGTTAAAGAAGCGGAAGAGCGCGCTCTCGGCATTGAGATTGCGGAAGATGAAGAAGACTGGGATGACTCCGACAATCCACAAGCGACTCCGACGATCCCTGTTAAGAGCAGTTTGCGCAAGCTGTTCTGGTCGGTTGCTAAAGTGTTTCACCCGGATCACGCGGGAGACGAAAAGGAAGCGCGTCGCCGCCACTCGATCATGGCCGAGGCGAGCCGGGCTTACCGCGAAGGTGACGTTGACGGACTTCACAACTTATTGGGCGACGAACAATTAAAATTCTATTGCGCGGGCACACACGCAGGCGGCGACAACGACCCGGAGGACTTAGCGGATAAACTTGTGAGTCTCAAAGAAGAGTTGCGCACGGTGGAGTTCGGCACCAAGCGGATCAAGTTGGACAGCTTGTACCGACTTAAATTCTCCGTTGACGAAGAGGCGCGGCAGGGGCGCGACGCGCTTGCCGAAATGGAAGAACGCATCAAGCGCCGGATCGTGAAAGCCCGCCGCCGACTCGAACACTTCCCTTGAGAAGCGAAATCTAACGGGAGAGCTAATCTCTTTCGAGCAGCGAGTTGATGAGTTTTATTAAACGGTCGAAGTCAACCGGTTTGGTGAGATAGCCGTCGAGTCCCGCGTCGAAGGCCGCTTTGTGGAATCCTTCAGTCGAGAAAGCGGTGAGGGCGACGACGGGTATTTTCTGTAGTTCGACGTGCTCGCGGATGCGGCGCGTGGCGGCGAGGCCGTCAAGTTCCGGCATGTGAATGTCCATCAGGATCAAGTCGGGACGGGCGAGGCGCGCGACCTCAACCGCGTTGTGGCCGTTCTCAGCCGTCAAGACGCGCAAGCCCATGCTCTGGAGCGTGAGGCTGATCATCAAGAGACTGTCGCGTACGTCGTCCACCACTAAAATCGTCGGCGCTGGCTTTGGGGTTTCAGTTGACATCCTTTTAAGCGAAAGCGATGACGGGCAGCCGCCAGCACGCTCAAACATTAATATAGCAATTGCGCACCGTGAGATAAAGCGAAAGAAAGCGATAGTAGTTATTGATGCATCAACTCGACCTGATGATCGCCACGCGCAATGAAGGAAAACTGCGCGAGATCGCCGCGTCGTTGGCGGATTTGCCCGTGCGTTTAGGAGGCTTCGCGGACTTTCCTCACCTTCAAGAAGCGGAAGAGACGGGCGTGACTTTTGCGGAGAATGCAATGCTTAAAGCCCGTGCTTGCGCCGCGCAAACAAAACTTTTAACCATCGCCGATGATTCCGGTTTGGAGGTTGACGCGCTCGACGGCCGACCCGGCATTCGTTCGGCGCGTTATGCGGGAGAGAATAAGTCGGATGAGGAACGCATGGAGCGTCTGCTCGCAGAACTCGGCGACGTTCCCGAAGAAAAACGTCAAGCCCGTTTTGTTTGTGCGCTCGCGGTAGCCGACCCGACGACAAACTTTCTTCAAGTGTTCACAGGAACGTGCGAAGGGCGCATCGCATTCCAACCGCGCGGCGGGAGTGGATTCGGCTACGATCCCATTTTTATTCCCGACGGTTACAGGCAAACTTTCGGCGAATTGCCCGCGCGCGTTAAGAAACAAATCAGCCACCGCGCCCGCGCGTTGGAGGCGGCCGCGAGTTTCCTGCGCGAAAGAATCGCGGGTTAAAGCTTGCTTTTCCGGCGAAGCTCTCGCTAGAATGCACCGCCACGTCTTCTTTTCGAGGAAGATTGATTTTAATTTCGGGGCGTAGCACAGCCCGGTAGTGCGCTCGGTTTGGGAACAAACTGTTTAGAGCTTTTCTTTCCCTAATTGTTGCAAGAACCACAACTACTTATAGCGTTTAGCAAGCTGTCCGCTTCCCTATCTACCTTTTCATCTACCGTTTCACGCTTACTGTCCGATTATTGTCGTTTTAGCGAGCCGCCTGAGAAGAAGCGGCGCGCTTTACTATATCTTCGCTTAGTATTCCTCCGGTAGCAAGATACAAGTGCTACTCCGGTCTGCTTCAGTTATAATCCAAAGCTTCACGCCTCTTGCCGTTTTATATGCGCTGAAAATCCGCAAAGGTTTATCCACGCTGAACAGATTTTCCCTGTAATCTTCGGCTGACAATTCACCTTGTTCAAGCCGTGCGTGACGACTGATAAATTCTTGCGGCGTTTGTCTGGCTTCTTCTATCGCGTCTAATGCGCCTGGAGTAGTTACGATTTGTCCTAAAGGGAAGCGTACAAAGCGCGGCGTTGTGTCGGCTGTATTCCTACTGCTAAGATTTGCTTGCATCTTCTTTTTCTCCTATGCGGTGAAGGGTTGATGTTGAGGGCTTAGGGAAGTTGGCGCTTTCCTAAGCCCATTGCTTTACGCTGTTCGGCGCATCGAAGCAATACCGATATGGAC